>JAEYZS010000017.1 GCA_023427925.1 Pseudomonadota bacterium
GATTTTCCCTCATCATGAAAATGAAATTGCTCAAAGTGAAGCGGCTTCAGGAAAGCCCTTTGTGAGATATTGGATGCATTGGAATTTTATTAATTTTGGTGCGCACAAAATGTCCAAATCTTTAGGAAATGTCAAAACAGCGCGCTCATTTATGGAGCAGTATCATCCAGAAATATTAAAGTATATGATGTTACGTGCACAATACAGATCGCACATTGATTTTGGTGAAGATCAGATTATAGATGCTATCCAAGGGTTGGCGCGCATGTATTCTAGCTTGTCTCTTGCAAAAACGGCGTTGTCACAAACTCAAGAAGCTGTCGAAATAAAAAACTTTGATGAGATTTTGAAAAAATCAGATGCAGAAGTTGCGGCTGCATTAAACGACGATTTTAATACTCCAAAAATGTTTGCTCAAATTTTTGAAGTAGTGAGAGCGTTTAACGCTCAAATGAAGCGTGGACAAAAAATTACCCCGCAAATTTATTCAATCGCTAAGAAGTTTACGGACTGGATGACGGAGCAGGGAAGACTTTTGAGTCTATTGCAACTAGAGCCAGATCAATTTTTAAAAGAGTTGGATGATCTTTTGTTAAATAAAAAGGGGCTAAAAAGAGATGAAGTCGAGGAACTCGTTCAAAAGAGAATAGCTGCTCGACGAAACAAGGACTTTAAAACCAGTGATGAGCTGAGAGATCAATTGGCTAAAATTGGTATTGCAGTTTCAGACACTCCACAAGGAACCTTTTGGGAAGTTCAAAAGTAAAGGCTGATAGTCAGCAAAAGAAATTTAAATTAGTTAGCGAATATAAACCTGCGGGAGATCAACCGCAGGCTATCAAAGAGCTTATAAATCACATCAAAGAAAACGAGGGCCATTCCCATCAAGTTCTGTTGGGCGCAACAGGAACTGGGAAAACCTTTACCATGGCCAATGTGATCCAAGAGGTGAACCTCCCTACAATAGTACTAGCTCATAACAAAACTTTAGCTGCGCAACTTTTTGCGGAGTTTAAAGGCCTTTTTCCGCACAACGCCGTTGAATACTTTGTAAGTTACTACGACTACTATCAGCCAGAAGCCTATATTCCAGGAACAGATACCTATATTGAAAAGGATTCGGCGATCAACGAGCAAATAGAAAAGATGCGCCACTCGGCTACGCGTTCACTCTTAGAGCGCAACGATGTTCTTATTGTGAGCTCCGTATCCTGCATCTACGGTATCGGGAGCCCTGACACATATAAGAATATGACCTTTAAGGCAGAAATTAATCAAAACATAAAACGTGATCATTTCTTAAGAGAACTCATTCGAATTCAATATCAACGAAACGACTTTGAATTCACTCGCGGAACTATCCGTGTTCGCGGTGATGTGGTAGAAGTTTTTCCTCCGTCAGAAGATGACAGAGCAGTGAGAGTAGAATTTTTTGGTGACTATATAGATAAAATATCTTGGGTTGATCCCGTCCGAGGCGTATCGCTTGAAGAAGTCCCAGAGATGACCTTTTATCCGAACAGTCACTATGTTTCTGATGAAGAAATTTCGAAAAGAGCAATCAAAACTATTCAAGAAGAGCTGGGCCAGAGATTAAACGATCTTAAAGCAAATATGAAGCTGCTTGAAGCTCAAAGGCTTGAGCAGAGAACTTATTATGATATTGAGATGATCGAAGAGCTTGGATTTTGCCAAGGGATCGAAAACTATTCACGCCATCTCACAGGTCGTGGTCCGGGCGAGCCGCCACCAACATTACTGGAATATTTTCCGACTAACTTTTTATGCTTTGTTGATGAGAGTCACGTTACTATTCCTCAAATCGGTGGGATGTACCGTGGAGACAGAGCGCGCAAGATGACTCTTGTTGAGCATGGCTTTAGATTGCCGTCAGCACTTGATAATAGGCCGCTCAACTTCCAAGAGTTTGAAAAAATCGTGGATAAGGTCGTATATGTCTCTGCAACACCGGGAGCTTATGAATTTCAAAAGTCCGAAGGACTAATTGTAGAGCAAATCATTCGCCCGACTGGTCTTTTAGATCCTGAAATTGAAATTCGAAAGGCTATGCACCAAGTTGATGATCTCTTGGGTGAGATTAAAAAGCGTGTCGCTCTAAAAGAAAGAGTTCTTGTAACAACACTAACTAAAAAAAGTGCTGAAGACTTGACGGAGTATTACTCGCAAATTGGAGTCAAAGTAAAATATCTTCATTCAGAAATTAAAACTGTTGAGCGAACGGAAATCATTCGTGATTTGAGACTTGGACTGTTTGATGTTTTGGTTGGTATTAATCTCTTGAGAGAGGGTTTAGATATTCCTGAAGTGAGCTTGGTTGCCATCCTCGATGCCGATAAAGAAGGCTTCCTGAGATCAGAAAGGTCTTTGATCCAAACTATGGGAAGAGCTGCGAGAAACGTTAATGGCCGAGTGATAATGTACGCGGATCGCGAGACCGACAGTATGAAAAAAGCAATCTCCGAGACCAATCGCCGTCGTAAGATTCAAGAAGAATACAATATTAAGCACAACAT
>JAEYZS010000045.1 GCA_023427925.1 Pseudomonadota bacterium
GGACAGTGGTTCTTTATTGAAGTTCTTTCTGGAATCCCGGTGACCAAAACAATAGTCAATCGATTTTAATTTTTAAATATCAACTGAATGGGCTCAAGAGGTCGCTTTTCATCCTCGGGAACGTTCATTGCTTTTTGATCTTCGACAGAAATTTCTCTAATCTCGGTGTCTTCCGGGAGTTCGAAATCAATTGCGGGAAAGTGGCTTACATATTCTTTCATATATTGAGTCCATATCGGTACTCCACCGGATGAACCTGTGAGTTTCGATGTCGTATTGTCATCATATCCAACCCACGTGACCGCAACATGAAGAGGCGTGAATCCTGCAAACCAAGCATCCTTGAAATCATTTGTAGTCCCTGTCTTGCCCGCTGCCGGATGAGTGAACCCGCTTAAGTATGCACCAATAGCTGTTCCGTTTAAGACAGTTTGTTTCATCATTCCAACCAACACGGCAGCATCCGCTCTTTCGATGGTTTGATCTCTTTCGATCACATGTTCATAAAGGACTTCGTCATCAAGGGTCTTGATTTTTCGAATCATTGTCAGAGGCACTTTTTCGCCCAAGCGTGCAAGAGTCGAATAGGCTTGCAGCACCTCAAGTGCCGGCAACTCAAACGCTCCTAGTGTTAATGCAGGAAATGCTCGAAGCTTACCTTGTATGCCCGCGGCCTTTGCAGCATCAATAATGTTTTCAAGACCAACTTTTAAACCTAAAGATGCCGTCGAAGAGTTGAGCGAGCTCTTTAGTGCAAAGTACATTGGAATCATACCGTAGTATTTGTTGCCGTAGTTTCTAGGGCTCCACTCTTGTCCTTCGTATTTAATTTTGAATTTTTCATCGTTTAGCAGAGTGAGCGGTTGGTAGGGTTCACCTGTTTCATCAAGACTTTCTAAAGCCGATAAGAATACAAAAGGTTTTATGATCGAGCCCACCTGCCTTCTTGACTGAACAGCACGGTTGAATTGAGAAAGTCTAAAGCTGCGTCCTCCTACAATGGCTTGGATATGACCATTGGTGGGGTCTGCACTGACCAACAGGCCTTCGAGATTTTTTCTGTCTTTTTCTTTGATCTCTTTAATAATCTTATTATTTTTTTCTAAATTTTCTATACCCATTCTGACCGCTCGTTGAGCCGCCTCTTGAGCTTTAAGGTTCAATGTCGTCTCGATTTTAACTCCAAATGTAGTATCAACACCCATTTCATCAAGAGTTCTTTTAACGGCATCAACAAAATATGGAGCAGGTTCGGATAAAACTTTTTGTGGGGCTTTAGGTAGCGGAACACTATCGGCCTGAGCTAGATCAGATTCGGAAATAGTTTTTTCTTCGACCAGTTTTGTGAGTACGCGCTTTCTTCTTTCAATTGCGTTTTCTTGATTTTTAAACGGATTGAATAAACCGGGGCTATTCACTATCGCCGCCAAAAGAGAGCATTCTGCAAGATTAAGCTCAGTTAAATCCTTTCCAAAATAATATTCGGAAGCGGCGCCAAACCCGCGAATTTGAAAAGAGCCATTCTGACCCATGTAGATCTCGTTGATGTATGCCTCAAGTATATCATCTTTGGAAGATTTGGTTTCAATCAAGAGAGCCATAAAAATTTCCTTGAACTTGCGGGAAAAGGTTCTTTCGTGAGTGAGAAAGTAGTTTTTTACAAGTTGTTGGGTGATTGTTGAGCCCCCTTGAACGACTCTTCCTGAAGTTAGGTTGCGTAGAAAGGCCCGCGCGATTCCTACTACGCTGATACCCTGATGTTGCAGAAAGTTTTGATCTTCGATGGCAAGAAGGGCGTTGAGGCAGATCGGCGGAGTGTCTCCCAATTGTACAAAACTTCGCATGATGGGCTCTTTACCGTAAAATTGTGCAAACAATATCGGCTCAAGCTCAGTAAGAGTAATTGAATTGGACTGCTCATCGTAAATATCCAAGATAATATTATCTGCTGATAACGCAATCACGTGAGCAGGTGCGGACTTTTTTATGATAATACATTTTTCAACGTCTTCGTCGATATCTGAGAGTCGGTCTTCACAGAGTTCCTTTGGCCATACCGTATAATCATTATTTGCGATTGCTTGTGAAGGATCTCGTTGTCTGAATCCCGCAACCTTTAAAGACTCCTCAAGTTCAGATTGAGTTGCTCTTTGGCCTTTAAAATATTTAATGGGAGCTGAATAAAACTCAACTGGAGGGGAAAAGCGCTTTTTTTCAAGCTGTGAGTCGATCTGTCGATTGAGATCAATCATCCACTTTGTGAAAATCCCAACAATTATGATAAGCGTCACGGAGATACCAATTAGAATATGTTTGCGTTCAATTTTACGAAGAAGGGTTTGTAGGGCCTCAATGAGATTCCGCATTGACATATAGGTGTGTGCTCCGCTTTAGTAATCGAATGAAATTATCAAATCATCAGTTAGAAGTCATGATCTCTAAAGTTTTTCAATTTTGGAAGGAAAAAAATATCGCCACTTTCAAGGTGGACGAGAAAGTCGCCTTCCAGCGTGCGATTGAAATTATCAGAAACGAGTTCGATGTTGAAAGACAACTCGAAGCAGAGGCTAAAGCCATGGTCGAGCAGCTCGAAAAACAAAATCCCGAAATCGAGCCTCACAAGATGTTTTTATTGATTAAAAAGAAGCTCGCTAAAGACAAAGGAGTCATACTATGATTCTATCTGATGACAGAAAGTCCCATTTTGCCCATCTTTTGTGCGTTACTTTGTACGATGACGATCTAGTGGACTTTACCGAAGATGGCATCGCCCTTCGTGAAGCTAAAAATGGCATAGATGCTTTTTTAAATGAACTTGAGTCCATCGACGGCAGCGTAAGATCTAAAATTTTGTCTTTAAAGCGCGGAGTAGTTGAGGGCAGCCCTGAGTGGGAAACCCTTTACAAAAAGTACTTTGAGGAAGAGATTCAAAGAAAAAATAAGGCCTAACTTATAATCTTGACTCATAGAAAATCCACTTCTACTCTTTCCATGTCTACACTTTACACATGTGAGAGGTATATGAAAATTTTTATTATTTTCTTAGCGATGGGTTTGTCTGTAACTTCGTTTGCAGGGGATATTAACTGGTCTGGTAAATATCAAGTTGAAGCCAACCTCATAAAGAATCCCAGCCTTGGAAATGACAACGAATACTCCTACTTCAATCACCACTTGGTTCTTAATCCACACATTATTGCTGCTGACGGTGTAACGATTCACACAAGATTTGATATCTTTAACAACGACTATAATAACTCTCAGTTCGGTGAATTCTTCGGTGGTAATAACGCCGATGAAAATACCGCGCTTACTGGCGAAACTGAAAGCGAAGAAATTATGGTTACTGAACTCTATATGAGTTGGGTTCATCAATTTGGTTCTCTTTTGGCCGGTAGAGCTCCGGTGCACTTTGGTTTAGGAATTGTTCACAATGCAGGTAACGGAGAATTTGATCACTGGTTCGATAGAAAAGACCTGGTTGGATATAAATTTGTCTTTGGAAATATCTCAATTATGCCTATGTACGGCAAGGTGAAAGAAGGAAACGCTGAACAAGATGACGACATACGTGATTACATGGTTCAGTTTTCGTACGAAAACTTAGACACGGATTTAGAAATTGGACTTTTCTATCAACAGCGCAAAGCAAATCCAGGTGGAAATGATATCACTGTAACTACGCCGATCTTTAATGCGCCAGCAACAAAGGATGGAACATCTAGTCTTGGTATCGATACGTTCAATCTCTTTGTGAAAAAGAAAAAAGGAGCCTTCTCGTATGCTATCGAAGCAGCAATGCAAGATGGAGATACAGGGCTAATTACTGGCGGAGAAAAAATCGAGTTGGATGCTTACGCTATTGCGGCGGAATTTACTTATAAACCTGAAGGTTCCAAGTGGGACATTGACCTCAAGCTTGGAACGGTGAGCGGGGACGACAGCGGAACTGCGAGCACATATGAGGGATTCCTAGTTGATCGCAATTACGATATCGCGTTAATTCTCTTTAACTATATGCTAGGTATCCGTGATGGATCGAATACGGATGGCATCATCGGAAATGAAAATTACATAGAGGCAATAACGGCAAATAAAACTCCAGCAGACGTAGGTCAGATGTCCAATGTGTTGTACTTCGCTCCAGGATTTAACTGGAAATGGAGTGATAAGTGGAGCATGAATGGTCGATTCATCTACGCTCAATTGGCGCAAGAGCAACAAGTTGGCCAATCAAAAGATTTAGGAATGGAATTTGATATTGGAATTTATCATCGT
>JAEYZS010000063.1 GCA_023427925.1 Pseudomonadota bacterium
CCCCAACACTTATTCTGATCGCGCCACATTTTTGAGCTTTAATTCTAGAAGGCTTCCAGGTTGAATATCTTCGTTTTAGGAGCTATCCTCAAACTATGAAGTCAATAATTGCAGTCGACCCAGTAACAGAAAAGCAAAAAAGCTCTGAGCGTTTTTGTAAAATCATAAATATGTTCCAAAAAAATAACGTTATTTCAGACTCAGAGCTCGTCTCTGTCATATGTTCTAACATGTATCCTATGCCAATAGCGTGGTATCGAAAAGAAAAAGCCAATCTCGCAAAACAGGCTCACGCCATGGTCGAAAAAAATTATTTTGGCAAAATCGATTTTTTGGGTATCAAAGTTCTGCAGTCTGATAGCTCGCAAAAAGAAGACCTTGTGAATCACGTTGCAAAATACGGTAAAAGAAAAAAGCAAGATCTTCTTGTTCTCTCAAGCAGCGATAAGACAGGCTTGCCGCACTGGATACTGGGAAGCTTTTCTGAAACAGCAGCTCTTGTTGCAAAAATCCCAGTGCTTGTTGTTAAGCCTCATCTTTCACCAAGTGAGCTTTCTCGCGAAGTAAGAGTGGTGTTGGCAATTGATACAGCCTGTGCACCGACTTCAAAAGATATTTCATGGATTTCTAAAATGGTTAAGACTTCTCAAGCAGAACTGGATCTGGTTTTTGTTGAATCAAAACCAAATCCGATCTTAAAATTTACGGAAGCACAAGGCGTAAGCCCCAAAATCGTGCTTCAAAACCTTAAGAAGTACTTTCAAAAACAAGGCATAAAAGCAAACATTGTTCATTTAAAAGAAGGCATTAATATTGCGCACACACTTTCTGAGTTCGCTGACAAAAGAAAGGCATGGGTGGTGATAACGGTAAGTTCAAAACGCTCGTGGGCAAGAAAGCTTTTGCTAGGATCAACGGCGAGAAAGCTATTGGCACTTACAAAACGCCCATTCTTAAGTCTGCGTATAGAATAGTCCTGCAGACGATAGACTTTTTAGCGTAAATTTTTGATGTGAATTCTTAGGGAATATTTTTAAGATAAGATTTTAGAGCAGGCTACCGTCACATCAACAGTGTGTATTGTTGATTCTCTTTCAAGCAATAGCCGCTACAGAAAGAGTGGGGAATAACGGTAGCACCTGCTCATAATCATTACCCGCAAATCCTATAAGCAAGCGTTAGGCCAGACTCGATTTTCTCTAATCAAATTTGTCGAATAATGAGCACACCTTTGACATGAAGGAATTTCATAAATAATTTCACTGCGCCCAAGGTTGTCATTCTCGAGGTCATATATTGTCATAGAGTAAAAATTATAGTTACATTTTCGAGATCCTGTAGACCGATGAAATCGATGGCCTTACACTTATAATCATGATCATAAAGAAATTCGAAACATCTGATTTGCCAGCACTTGCTGAGATTTACTTGGAAGCAAGAAAGAAAACATTCCACTGGATGCCGCAAGAAAGCTTTAAGCTCTTTGATTTTTTTAAAGACACTCAAGGCGAGGAAATCTATGTCATTTACGATAGAGTGGTGGCTGTAGGATTTATATCAATATGGATGGCTGATAACTTTATCCATCATCTCTATATAGATTCAAACTATCAAAGGCGTGGCTACGGTAAAAAACTTTTAGAATATGGTCTTTCAAAAATGGGAAGGCCTGCGAGTTTAAAATGCGTTGTAAAAAATGAAAATGCAGTTCGCTTTTATCTGTCTCAAGGATGGAAGGTTAATGAAACCGGATCAGATGATATGGGTCCCTATCATCTTTTTGTATTGGATTAAAAACGGAGAAGGCTTATGGAATTTGAACCAGCAGCAGAAGTAGAGTGTCCGCACTGCGGGGAATTCTTTACGACGTTTTTAGATTTAAGCCAGGGCAATACTGAATACATTGAAGACTGCCAAGTTTGCTGTAAGCCCATCATGATTAAAGTAGAAATAGAAGATCTCGAAACCGAAGAATTCACCGTGAGTGTTGAACCGGGATAGGTCTAATTGAAAGTTCAAGATGAAATTTCTTATGCAGAATTTCTCTGCAAAACAGAGCAAGAAATTTGTTACAATTTTTTTAAGCCATAAAAATCCAAATCAATTTTATATTTTTAAAAAAGGTCCGCACCCAAGGCCTTTTTGCTTTTTTACGACGTGGACAAAGGTCTAGATTTTTTAGTCGGGAATTAACAGTTTTTGCATAAAAATGCGTATTTGTAGTGGTTTGCTTAAGTTTTGACCACTAAATGTAGTGCTGAGACCTAGGTCTAGGTTTGACTATTTTTTGGGCTACTGTATTTAGTCAAAAACCATGTCAAGCCATTAAAAACATTCTGCTTTGCATTTTTATAAATAAATTTTCTGCTCAATTTGTTTTCATGTTTCGATGCGTTCTCAAAAAAATTCAATGTTTTTAAGGCTTAGTAAAATCGCTCAAAAAACTAGCTGTAGTGGTCCTGCAACGACGCCTGGATTTTTGTTTGTGTTTTTTAAAACGCTATTGCAAATTCATCGATTCGTGATTTGATTGGTTCCAGCGATTAAGAGGGGGCTCGAGGATCGCTAATCTAAACAAAAAAATTTATCGAAGATGATAAATGCCAACTGACGAATCTTTTCATTCGAAGAAAATTCTCAGTCGGTCAATAACCAGTAAGGCGTAACTACAATGTCAAAACAAACAACAGAATTACTACTAAAAGAAAACAAAAACAGATTTGTACTTTTTCCTATCAAGCACAAAGAAGTTTGGGAAATGTATAAGAAGGCGGAAGCATCTTTTTGGACAGCCGAAGAAATTGATCTCAGTCATGACCAGGTAGATTGGGAAAAATTAAACGACAACGAGAGACATTTTATTTCTCATGTTCTAGCGTTCTTCGCTGCTAGTGATGGGATTGTAAATGAAAACCTCGCAATTCGATTCTCTAACGAAGTACAAATCCCTGAGGCTCGTTGCTTCTACGGATTCCAAATTGCGATGGAAAACATCCATTCAGAAACTTACTCTTTATTGATTGATACATATATTAAAGATCCAACACTTAAGGACAAACTCTTTAATGCAATTGATACGGTCCCGGCAGTCGGTAAAAAAGCTGACTGGGCACTCAAGTGGATTAATGGAACTGATTCATTCGCCGAGCGTTTGGTGGCCTTTGCAGCTGTTGAAGGGATATTCTTCTCTGGTAGCTTCTGCTCGATCTTCTGGCTGAAGAAGCGCGGACTCATGCCGGGTCTTACATTCTCTAACGAATTGATCTCAAGAGACGAAGGCTTGCATTGTGATTTTGCATGTCTTCTTTATAGCATGTTACAGGACAAGCTTTCACAAGACACCATTCACAAGATCATTGGAGATGCAGTAGCGATCGAAAAAGAGTTCATTACAGAAGCTCTCCCAGTAAACCTCATTGGAATGAATGCGGAGATGATGGCTCAATATATTGAGTTCGTAGCTGACCGTCTATTGGTGGCTTTGGGTTACGCAAAAATTTACAACACTAAGAATCCTTTTGACTGGATGGAATTGATCTCGCTTCAAGGAAAAACAAATTTCTTTGAGAAGAGAGTGGGTGAGTACCAAAAAGCTGGTGTTATGAACGACAAGGCTGATCAGGTTTTTACATTAGAAGCGGAATTCTAAGATTTCTCGTAACGACTTTAAAAATTTAACGGAGTAAAAAATGTTTGTAGTAAAAAGAGATGGAAGAAAAGAAAGTGTAAAGTTCGACAAAATCACTTCTCGTATTAAAAAGCTTTCCTATGGTTTAGATCCAGACTTTATCGATGCAACTGAAGTAGCAATGAAAGTCGTAAACGGAGTTTATGATGGAGTTACAACTTCTGAGCTTGATAGCTTGGCTGCGGAAACTGCTGCGTATTTGACAACAAAGCATCCGGATTATGCGATCTTGGCTGCAAGAATTGCTGTATCGAACCTTCACAAAAATACAAAAAAGTCTTTCTCTCAAGTGATTGATGATCTTTATCACTATATTGATCCTAAAAATGGAGACAAGGCTCCGTTAATTTCTGACGAAGTTCATAAAGTCGTAATGGATAACGCTGAGAAATTAGATTCTGCAATTATTTATGACAGAGATTTTGATTATGAATACTTTGGATTCAAAACTCTAGAGAGGGCTTATCTTCTTAAAATGAAAGGTAAAGTTGTTGAGCGTCCACAACATATGTTGATGAGAGTATCTGTTGGTATTCATGGCGCTGACATCGATGCCGCGATTGAAACGTACAACCTCCTATCTCAAAAATGGTTCACTCACGCAACTCCGACTCTTTTCAATGCAGGTACACCAAAGCCTCAAATGTCCTCTTGCTTCCTGTTAACCATGAAAGACGACTCTATTGATGGAATCTTTGATACGATCAAGCAATGCGCTGTGATTTCTCAAAGTGCTGGCGGTATCGGACATGCGATCCACAATATTCGCGCTCAAGGATCTTACATCAAAGG
>JAEYZS010000178.1 GCA_023427925.1 Pseudomonadota bacterium
AACTTGTTCCTTTTCAACGGTTGATTTTATTTTCAAAATTTCAGGGGTCACTTCGTTTTCAACTTGAAATTCATTCACTCCAACGACAACAGCATCCTTTGACTCAAAATCTTTTTGGAAGCGATAAGCAGCTTCTTGTATTTCCCTTTGGATCCAGCCGCTTTCAATACACTTTAAAACTCCTCCTAAATCCTCGATTCGCTGAATGTAGTTTTTGGCTTTTTTCTCAAGCTCTGCGGTAAGCGACTCAACATAATAGGACCCGGCAAGTGGATCTGAGACGGATGTTACACCACTTTCGAATGCAATAATTTGCTGAGTACGTAATGCAATTTGTGCGGACTTTGAAGTCGGAAGTCCAAGTGCCTCGTCCATGGAGTTGGTATGAAGACTTTGAGTTCCGCCAAGAACCGCCGCCATCGCTTGTAAGGTGACACGAGCGATATTATTCTCAGGCTGTTGTGCAGTCAGCGTAGATCCGGCAGTTTGAGAGTGAAAACGCAACATCATTGATTTATCATTTTTAGCACCAAATCTATTTTTCATGATTTCTGCCCACATTGTTCTTGCAGCACGGAACTTCGCGATTTCCTCAAAAAAATTATTATGAACGTTAAAAAAGAAAGACAATCTTGGAGCAAATTTATCAATATCGAGACCGGCTTTTAATGCTGCTTCGACATAAGTGATACCATTGGCAAGAGTAAATGCAATTTCTTGAGCCGCAGTACTCCCAGCCTCTCGAATGTGGTAACCAGAAATACTAATAGTATTCCACTGAGGAACTTCTTTTGCACAATATTCAAAAATATTTGTAATGATTCTTAGAGAAGGATCTGCGGGATAAATGTAAGTTCCTCTTGCAATGTATTCCTTAAGAATATCGTTTTGAATAGTTCCAGAAATTTTATCTAGCGAGACTCCGCGTTTTTTTGTAACAGCGATATAGAAAGATAGCAGGATGCCCGCGGTTGCATTGATTGTCATTGAAGTAGAAACTTTGTCTAAAGGAATATCTTTTAATAGCAAATCCATGTCATCAATAGATGATATTGCCACTCCAACTTTGCCGACTTCACCAGAGGACATGATATGGTCGGAGTCATAACCCATCTGCGTAGGAAGATCGAAAGCCACGCTTAATCCAGTTTGACCTTTTTTTAAGAGTTCATGATAGCGTTTGTTACTTTCCTTGGCGGATCCAAAGCCAGCATATTGTCTCATCGTCCATGGACGACCCCGATACATAGTTTCGTAAACTCCCCGAGTGAATGGATATTGACCTGGCTGAGGAGCCTCTTGAAGGTTTCTAGTATCTCCAGAATTGTAGAAAGGCTTAAGCTCTATATCGGATGAAGTTTTAATAATTTTTTTCATGAATACGATTCTTAGCTTTCAAATTTTATCAACATTGCGCCAGACTCAACAGATGCACCTTTTTCGACAAGAATTTCTTTGATGATGCAAGTGTGTGTGGCCTTCATTTCGTTTTCCATTTTCATGGCTTCCATAATTAAAAGTGGCTGCCCTGGTTCAACGGTTTGTCCAACTTCCACCATGATTTCTACGATCTTTCCAGGCATTCCTGCTTTAAGACTATCGGAAGCTCCTCTTGAACCGCCACCCTTTAAACTTTCATGTAGCAAACTTTCGTCGTTAAAGAGGGGAATTTCTCTAAATGATCCACGAGTGTAAACAGTATAATGAGTCCCAACTCCTACAACATCAATCATGTAAGAAGAGTTCTCAAAAATAAAACTAACAGCTTGGTCCATCCGTTTAAAATGTTCCTTCGGAATACGATGGTATTCCTCTTTTTGACCACTTTCTTGAAGTGTAATCCCCCAATACTTCGGTTGCTCGTCAACTCGAATGAGATAATCTTTATCTTTTAACTTTGCCTGAAAATCCATATTAATTCCTTAGAGCCTTGTTGCGGCCTTCGTTTTTCCATCGAGACGGAAGTTCATTGTGCTTCCAGCTTCCGCGCTCCTTATAACCATTGTATGCTTCGATCGCCGCAGAAATTAAAAACACTCGGTCATCAATAAATCTAAACATGTCTTTGAGATCGCCAAAATCTTTTTCAATGAATTGGGTTGTATAAGTTCCATCAATAAACTTTTCGTGATCAAGTATTGATTTGTGAAGCGGAATATTTGTTTTGATTCCTGTTAAAGTAAATTCATCGAGCGCTCTATTAAGTCGCTGGATAGCCTCTTCTCTTGTGTGCCCCCAAACGATAAGCTTTGCTACCATTGGATCGTAATGAATAGGAACTTCGTAATCAGGGTAAGCATAGGAGTCCACCCTGATGAAAGGTCCTTGCGGGTGACGACATCTTCTAATGAGCCCAGGGTTAGGCGCAAACGTTACGGGATCTTCTGCGCATATTCTCGCCTCGATCGCATGACCGTTTTGTTTAATTTCATCTTGTTTAAAGCTTAACTTTTTCCCTTCGGCCACATGAATCTGTTCTTTAACCAAGTCGACACCAACCACCATCTCAGTGATAGGATGTTCGACCTGAAGTCTTGTATTCATTTCCATAAAGAAAAATTCTTTAGTTTTGTTATCGAAAATAAATTCAAAGGTTCCGGCTCCATAGTAGCCGATAGCTTTGGCCGCTTTAACCGCGATCTCACCCATCTTCTCGCGGACTTCTGATGGTACAGAAGGGCTCGGGGATTCTTCGATAATTTTTTGATGACGTCTTTGGATTGAGCATTCTCTTTCGTAGAGATGGACTGCGTTTCCATGCTTATCTCCAAAAACCTGGATTTCAATATGCTTTGGATTTTGAACATAGCGCTCGATATATACACTGTCGTCGGCAAAAAAGTTTCTAGCTTCATTTTGCGCAGACTTAAAAGCCGAGGCCAATTCTTTTTCCTCAAGAACGAGCCTCATTCCTTTTCCACCGCCACCGGCAGATGCTTTAACTAGGATTGGATACCCAACTTCTTTTGCAACCTTCTTTGCTTCTTCTGCATCTTTAACAATTCCTGCGCTTCCTGGAACTGTTGGAACACCTGCTTTTTGCATGGTTTTTTTAGCCGTGACTTTGTCACCCATGATTTCAATACACTCAGAAGAAGGACCGATGAAGACAATTCCTTCCTTTTCAAGACGAGCAGCAAAGTCAGTATTTTCAGAAAGGAAGCCATAACCAGGATGGACGGCTTCGGCTCCAGATTTTCTGCAGGCTTCAATAATGTTATCAACGTTCAGATAAGATTCTTTAGACGGAGCCGGTCCTACATAATACGCCTCATCGGCAAGAATTACATGGAGACTGTTTCGATCCGCCTCGCTGAAAACAGCAACAGACTGAATCCCCATTTCACGACAGGCACGAATCACACGGAGAGCAATTTCACCACGATTAGCGATTAAGATTTTTTTAAAAGTATACTCTTTCATTCAATTATCCTTACAGTGGGATGTTGCCATGCTTTTTGCGAGGCATACTGTCTTGTTTGTTTTTTAGCATTTCTAACGATTGAATTAAACGCTGTCTTGTCATCGAAGGTTCAATGACTTCGTCAATATAACCCAACTCTGCTGCTCTATAAGGATTCGCAAATGTTTGTTGATAATTGTCCGTCAGCTCTTGTCGAGTCTTATTTGGATCTTTAGCTTTTTTGATGTCTTCGCGGAAGATAATGTTCACAGCGCCTTCGGGACCCATCACGGCGATTTCTGCAGAAGGGTAGGCCATATTAATATCAGAACGTAAATGTTTAGATGCCATTACACAGTATGCGCCACCATATGCTTTTCTTGTGATAAGAGTAATCTTTGGAACAGTTGCTTCAGCGTATGCATAAAGAAGCTTTGCTCCGTGAGTGATAATTCCATTCCACTCTTGATTTGTCCCTGGCAAAAATCCTGGAACATCTACAAGAGAGATGATCGGAATATTAAAAGCATCGCAGAAACGGATAAATCTTGCGGCCTTTTTAGAGGCGTCAATATCGAGGCAGCCCGCAAGAACTTGAGGTTGGTTTGCAACGATTCCGACACTTTTTCCATTAAGTCTTGTAAAGCCGACAATGATGTTCTTAGCATAATGCTCGTGAACTTCGAGGAAGTATCCTTCGTCCACAACGAGCTTAATGAGCTCTTTCATGTCGTAAGGCTTCTTAGATGAATCCGGAATAAGATCATTTAGCTTTTCTTCAACGCGATCAGGAGCATCTTTTGTAGGAATCACCGGAGCATCATCCAGGTTGTTAGATGGTAAGAAGCTTAAAAGCTCTCGAATCATCAGCAAGCAGTGCTTATCATTGTCTGTGGCAAAATGAGCAACACCGGATTTCGATGCATGAGTGAGAGCTCCACCCAAAGCTTCTTTTGTTACGTCTTCGTGAGTAACAGTCTTAATGACATCGGGACCAGTGACAAACATATAGCTTGTGTCTTCAACCATGAATACAAAGTCAGTGATAGAAGGAGAGTAAACTTCGCCGCCGGCAGATGGCCCCATGATCGCACTAATTTGTGGAATAACTCCGGAAGCCATTGTGTTTCTAAGAAAGATATCTGCATAACCTCCAAGAGCCTCGACTCCTTCTTGAATACGAGCTCCACCGGAATCATTGATCCCGATCATCGGCGCCCCATTCTTCATAGCCATTTCTTGAATTTTACAAATTTTCTTAGCCTGAGTTTGAGAAAGGGAGCCTCCAAAAACCGTAAAATCTTGGGAGTAAACATAAACTAATTTTCCGTTTACTCTTCCATAGCCGGTGATCACTCCGTCTCCTGGAATTTTTTTCTCAGTCATTCCAAAATTGGTGCATCGATGGGTAACGAAACGATCCATCTCAACAAAACTGCCCGGATCTAAGAGCACATCAAGACGCTCTCTTGCTGAAAGTCGGCCACCTTCTTTTTGTTTTTTAAGGCGCTCTTCGCCGCCACCCTTGTATGCAAGTTCGTTTCTTTTCTCGAGATCTAAAATTTTATCTTTTGTCGTCTGTGGATTCATTTCCATGAGTTTTTCCTTTTTGCCTATGGCGACAGTTGAAGTCGCGAATAAATTTTTAATTTTAAGGATAAATTCTTCCGTAAAGTCTTGGATATGGAATGGACTCTCTTATGTGAGGAAGTCCGCAAATCCAAGCGACGGCTCTTTCGACACCCAAACCAAATCCCGAATGAGGGAAAGTTCCGTATTTTCTTAAGTCTAGATACCATTCAAAATCACTTTGATTCAATTTGTGCTCTTTGATTTTTCTAACAAGGGTGTCATAGCTTTCTTCACGCTGACCGCCGCCGATGATTTCACCAAAGCCTTCAGTGGCCAAAAGATCACAGCTCATAGAG
>JAEYZS010000182.1 GCA_023427925.1 Pseudomonadota bacterium
ATTATCATCCTTTGTTTTTTAGCATTTATGTCTAAAGATGATGAACCAGACATTTCAAAAGTTCCAGAAAACCTACCAGAACCTACTTCCAAGCCTGATAAAATTATCATTTTACCACCAAAACAAAATCCTCAAATCATCACATCAGTTCCAAAAGAGCCTGAAAAGCCAAAGGAATTATCCACAGAAGAATTAAAAGAAAAACTTTTAAAGGAAATTTCAAGATGGTGAAAAATATGAAAATAAACATTCAAGACCGTGATTTAAAAATACTGTCTGGTCTTTATAGATACGGAGTTTTATCAACCAATCAGATTGCAAATCTATTCTTTTTAAACATTTCACATACGACTACAATGAAAAGGCTTAGAAAAATTAAGCATGCTAATTTTATTCGTGAAGCTCATGTGAGACAAAATGGTGAAAGAGTTTGGACTCTAGCTAAAGAGGGTTTTTCTGTTCTTAAAAAGGAAGTTTTATTTAAATACACAAATAAAAATACTATCGAACATGATGTTTTACTTTCTGAATGTAGAATCATTTTAGATGAGCTAGGGCTTGGTAAAAATTGGATCAGTGATAAGGATGAGAAATTTAAAAATGCTGAAATTATTCCTGATGGATTGTTTATTGCTGAGGTATTAGGAAGGCCAACAGCAGTTGCGTTTGAATTAGAACTACATATCAAAGCGCATTCAAGATACCAGAACTTGTTTAGAACATATTCTTTCAGACATTCCATTGGATTTATTTGGTATGTGGTTGCGAATAAAAATGTTGCAAAAGTAGTTCTAAATAACTGGCTGAAAGTAAATGAAAGATACAAGTTACCTCAGCTTTTAATTACAAGTTTAGATAATTTATTAAAAGATAAAGATCTTGCTCAAATTATTTTTTCAAATGGCGAGAAAAAATCAGTAAAAGATTTTTTCCTTGCTCAAGAGACTACTCACGGGGTGAGCAGTTTAGAAGAGTCCGAATTGAGCAACTCAAGAAATAATAATTCAGAGAATAAACACGGCTTTAAGAAAACTCCCGAACCAAAAGGAAGAGTGCCTTCCAGCCTCGACCACTCCCCATCCACATGCGTTTACATAGAGAGTGGTCGACGCCTACAGGCACAGGAAGGTTCGGGAGTTAGAAATGAAATAGAAGGAGGTAATTAGTATGAAATAGAAGAGAATACAGAAATAAAAAAAGATAAGAATTTTAAATAGTTTTAAAAATTTAGAGGTAGTAATATGAATTTTGATATTAAAATCAATTCTATTACGATTCCTGAAATCCGCTATAATCATCATATCGTAAATTTAATAGATCAACTGCTTTTTATTGACGAAAAAATGTTTCCCGATCAACAATCACTAAATCCCAAGGAGGTTGCATGAAAAAAGTGGCGCTTTACATTAGAGTTAGCACCGAAGAGCAAGCCAGAGTCCAAGATGGCTCCCTTGTTTCACAGCGCAACCGATTGGATGAATACGTTGCGGGGCAAAATCGCAGAGAACCCAATTGGGGATCTGTCGCTGGGGTTTACATCGATGAAGGAAGGTCTGCCAAAGATATGAATCGTCCAGAATTTCAAAGACTCTTAAACGATGTCAGATCTGGCAAAGTGAATTTGATCCTAGCAACAGAACTATCAAGATTATCTAGATCCATTCGTGATTTCTGTGATCTCTGGGATCTTTTTAAAAAACATAACACTAGCTTTGTAACTCTAAGAGAACAATTTGATACGACGACTGCCGCTGGTGAAATGATGGTGTTTAATCTTATCAACTTTGCGCAGTTTGAACGTAAACAAACTGCTGAGAGAATTTCTGCAAACTGGGCATCAAGAGCTAAGCGAGGTCTCTGGAACGGCGGCACTATTCCACTTGGATACGAGAGAAACCCAAAAAATCCAGGAAGCTTGAGTGTTAATGTTGATGAGTCAAAACTAGTTCAAAATATTTTTGATTTGTTCCTAGAAAAAGGATCTGTCAGAAAAACTTGTCTAGCATTAACAAAGCTTGGTATTTTCTCCAAAAAATTTACTAATAAACACGGCCTTGAAAAAGGTGGCGGTCATTTTACGGTTCCATCATTGCAACGTATTTTAACCAACAAAGCCTATATTGGCCTCAGAGCTATTGATAAAACAAAATCAAAGACTGAGGTTGTTAAAGCTAACTGGGCACCCATCATTGATCTTGAAGTATTTAATAAAGTCCAAGAGCGATTGGCTTTGAATAAGAACAAATACAAGCCTGAGGAATGGAAGAAATATCCATTCCCATTAACTGAGCTTTTAATTTGTGGTGAGTGTGGAAAGCATCTTGGTGGAAAGTCAGGTCACGGAAGAAATGGCAAACACTTTTACTACGGACATCCCAGACAATTAAACTCTGATGGTATTACGCATTTGAAACGCTGTAGCTTAGAGAATGTCAGAGCTCCAAAGATGGAAGAGATCATTTTAGGTTCTTTAAAGAAACTAATCAGTGATCCTGCGTTACTAGGTCAATGGCTTAAGATTTATGCTGAGAAGAATAATTCTGAAGTTCCTGCTTTAGAAGGACGGCTTAAAAACCTTGAACAGGAGATAGTGGGTCAGCAAAAGAGACTTGATAACTTGGTTGTAAGACTTTCAGATCTTCCAAAAGAGATTCCTGCGGATCAAATCTATAAACAGATTAAAAGCTTAACTGAGAAAATTAAAGAGCTTGGATCTACAAGGGAAAACTTAACTCAGCAGAAAAGCCACATGACCACAGGAGCTATCAATCAAGAGCACTTGATGTTTAGAGTTCGAAGAACCATAGCAAATCTTGAAAAAGTTCCTGTTGAGAACAGAAGACCAATTTATTCAAACTTGATTGAATTTGCCGAACTTCATCCAACAAAAATAAAACTTGGGGTTTATGCACCTTTGGTGCGTGAGGGTTCGTGTAATGTAACAAGTGGTGCGAGCGGGGAGACTCGAACTCCCACGTCTTTCGACATACGCCCCTCAAACGTACGTGTCTACCAATTCCACCACGCTCGCGTATAATTCATTTGAGAGATCTAATTTAATAACTACAGTCAGAGCGAACGTCAATTCTAGACTTTTTTGTAACCCATTTTTTATTTACTTATGTCATACTATAAGAACCTCATGGATGAGGGGAGGAGAGCTTATGACAGTCAAGAAATTGAAAGAACTCACTCTGGAACTTGAGAAAACACTAGAAGAGCTTAAAAAGCAGACAGATCCAAAAGCTCGCATGCAGATTTTTTCTCATTTCAAGCAGGTTTATTCTGAGATCAAGGAAGAAATTAAAGTAAAATCAGCTAGTTAAAAGGTCCTGTATAACTCCTAGTCAGGCGTTATCACCCTTCGACAAAGTCTTAATCTATTAAATTCACTAAGTAATTCTAAAAGCCCTATCAAGCTGAGACAAAAAAAGTCTTTTTTTGTCTAAATCGCAGTGTCTCAATAATCTACATTTTCAAATGAAAAGTTAGTTATTCTAAGTAGTTATGTGCTGTCTAGAGTTTCGGCATGGCACTTGTATTATTAGTTATTGAGTTAGGAGTATTTTATGAAAACGGTAGTTAGAAGCAACTTAATGAAAAGCACGCTGATTCTGGTTATGGCTGCATTTGTATCTGTTGGTTGCTCCAAAAAAGAAACTCGTGGCAACGGCGGTGCAAATCCAGTTCCTCCAGATACTATTCCAGTAGACCCTGGTCAAACAGCATACTCTGGAGGCACAGCACCTGTTGATAGTTTTTCTCCTTCAGTACTTGAAGCCTACGCAGGTCGCAGTATTAACAATCCAACAAATCTACGAGTGACTTTAGATGTATATAACGTTGCTGATGCCGGCAAACCGAAACAATACGGTGGAACATTTAAAATTGCTTACGAAGAAAATTACAATGGTACAACTAGAACAGTGACTGGAAACTTTTCTTCTGGAACATCAACTTACGATACAACTTTCAACAAGTATTACAACACAGGTGGCACTCAAAAACTAAAATTGTTCTTCCAAGATAATTTAGGTGGACTCGTTGTTTCAATCGAAGCCATCAACGTAAACGACCTTGAGACAAAATATAAAGGTAGAGTTTACTTTAGAAACTTTGATTTTGGAGTTTGTTCGAATCCAGTTCCAGGACTTCCTCCAGTATGTAACCCGAATCAGCCAAAAAAATGTTGGCATCTTTCGGAAGGCCCATACTCATGTAGAGCCTACATCAGCGGTGGGAACGTTAGACCTGACATCGTAGACCTTCCAGGATTTGGAGATCGCCAATACGGATATAATGGTCCGGGATATCAGCAGCTCTTTACATTTACGAACATGGATTTAAGCGCAGCTTTAAATGAGAATTTAGATTGACCAGTAGTTTAGAGGTTTTTTATGGAAAAACATTTAATTAACAAATTTTTTACTCTCCTAGGTTTCCTCGTCTTGGTATTCGTAGCTCTCAACATGAATGCTTGTAGCAAGAGTGGCGATAAAGGCGGAAACCCAATGCAATGGGGATATGGCCCAGGAGTTGGTGGCGCTCACTTAGGAAATGGTGTTGGAACCAGTGGAGATGGTGCCATGACGTTGCAACTTACATTTTCCGGTCAAAACGGTGGACCTGCTGGTGCGATGGGTACACTTTGGGTGAACGGATATTCTGTTGGTTGTTCGATTCCTAATGGACAATATGTTTTGCAGACAGTTCAGCCTGGAACATATTATAACGGTGATTTTCAAAATATGAGATTGGTTGCAAATTACGGCGGTCATCCGATCGAAATTTATATCGCAAGAGGTTGGTTGACGAATCAACAAGACAATTACGGTAATCGCAAAATGTTTGTCGATGCACATTTGCCAGGCTGTCCAACAATGTTTAACTAATTAAACACCAAGTTTTACGAGAGAGTTAAAGTTGTACTTTAACTCTTTTTTTGCGCTTAAAGGTCGTAAAAATTCTTGCTCTTCTCAAAATATAATCATCTAATGGGTGCATGTCTTTACCGTTATGGGTTGAGTTCTTTGATGAACTTCAAAATGTAAGAGGGAGATCCCTCAACACAGTGATGGCTTATCGCCGTGATCTTGAGCTCTATGTGACTTACACAAAGAAGTCTTCGAACATCCAAGGTTTTTACCTTTATATGAAAAACCAAGGGTTGAGTGAAAGATCGCAAGCTCGCGTGATTTCAAGTCTCAGAACTTATTTTAAATTTCGCGAGGATCGCGGCATGCAAAGTCCAGAACTAAGAGAGCTTAAGCTCCCTAAGGTTAAAAACAAACTTCCTTCCGTGCTCACAAAAGACGAATTTGATAGTCTTTATGAGGCTTGTAAGGTCGATGATCCCTATAGATCTGCTCGTAATCAAATGACCCTGTTGATCTTGTTTGGTTTAGGGTGCCGAGTATCTGAGATGATCGGTCTTGACCTTAAAGATTTTAACGAAGCTGAAAGCTACGTAGTGATTACGGGAAAAGGTAACAAACAAAGAGCCGTTCCACTAACTGACCACTTAAAGTCTGAGCTTAAAATTTATATTGAACAAATCAGACCACACCTCTTGAAGGAAACTACAGAAAGCCTGCTAATAAACGACCGGGGCAATCGCCCAAGTCGTGTGGACATATGGAGATGGCTATCTGCTTGGAGCAAACGGGCTGGGTTTAAAGAGGCAATTAGCCCGCACCAATTTAGACACGGCTGTGCAACAGCATTACTCGAATCAGGTGCTGATCTTCGATCTATCCAGATGTTGTTGGGACATTCAAGCCTTCAAACGACTCAGATCTATACAACGGTCACGACTACAAAATTGGCTCAAACTATAGAGGATCACCATCCTCTTTCCACAATCAAAGACATCTAAAATGGCATAGGCCTTGCTCTCTTTAGTATCTGGAAATTCCCAGATCAAACGGAGGTAGACTAAAATGCTTAAAATTTTCACAGCGATTACCATTTTGGGGCTATTGCTATCAGTAAACACGTTTGCATCCATCTCCACAAGAACTGAAATGAAGAGAGGAATCCGTACTCATGTTTGCATCCACCGTAACTGCCGCACATTTGATGGAGCGCTGGGAGCCACTCTCAGTGACAAGACCCAAGGGCAAAACTATATTTTAGAAGTGAGGTACAGTGGAGATGTTAAAAAACTCTTTGATTGGAAAGCCCAAAAATTCATTGAGTAATTTTCAAAGATAAACGCTTTTTTTGGTCCTTGTTTCTACTATTAAATTCCGAGATACGGATCTTGTCCGAAAAATTCTGGACAAAAAAATCCCTATGCTTACTTGCTTAACCTAAAGTGCTACTTTAAGTTTGCAAGTCTCTTAATCCATGAAAATTCAATCGTATATTAGAGATAGCTTAGGGCTAAGACCCGTCGAAGTAGAAATCAGTTTAACCCCAGGATTGCCAAGGATTCAGTTTCTAGGACTTCCTGATGCCACCATCAAAGAAAGTGTACTGAGAATCCAGTCAGCCATCAAAGACAGCGGTTTTGAGCTTCCAAAATCAAAACAAATCCTTGTGAATCTAAAACCCAATTACCTCAAAAAAAGTTCTCGTGGAATTGACTTGGCAGTGGCTGCTGGAATCTTGTGGGAGATCGGACAAGCGCCAAAACCTGAAGCAAAAAGTGTCGCGCTTTATGGAGAGCTATCTCTGAAAGGAGAAGTCTTTGTACCGGATGATTTTGAGGACTTGGAGTCACCTGTGGCGGAAAAATTCTACACTGGAAAGATTCAATCATCTCAAGGGTTTGACATTTTCTCTTTAAGTACTTTGCAAGATATTGCCCTGCCTGCGTTTTATCCCAAAAGTGACGACTATATCGCAATTAAGCGTCCAAAAATTTCAGATTTTAAAATCACAAATAAACAAGCCGAGCTCATTGAAATCATCGGAACAGGTGAGCATCCTGCAATTTTAGCCGGCCCACCCGGAAGCGGTAAAACTACCATTGCGATGATCGCAAGTTTATTGCTGAAAGACCCTCAACCCCACGAACTTAGAACTTATCAAAAAATCTCCAGATACTTTGGAATTCCCATCGATTGGCGTCCAGTGGTGGCGCCACATCATACATCGACTGCACTTGCGATGATCGGTGGAGGAACAACACCTAGACCAGGAGAGATCACTCGCGCCCATGGTGGAACACTCATTATGGATGAATTTTTGGAGTTCGATAGTCATGTCCAAGAAGCTCTGAGAGAGCCCATGGAAAGTGGGAAGGTCACGATCTCTCGCACTGGCAATGTGAGTATTTTTCCAGCACAATTTCTGCTGCTTGCAACCACCAATTTGTGTCCGTGTGGACACCTTGTGCCAGAGAAAAATTTTGAATGCAAAGGACGTATTCGATTCTGCCATTCAAGGATTCAAAAACTTTCAGGCCCCATGATGGACCGCTTTTCAATACTTTCGCTAAGCCATGAGTGGGGAACGGGCGGAGATATTTCGGCAACGAGTCTTTTAACCAAAATTACCAAGGCTATCGAGTTTAGAGAAGCGCGCGGACAAAAGGTCGCAAACCACTATGCTGAGATTTCGGAAATCGAGAAAGACCTTTCGGATTTTGACAAAGATATCTTGCTACCAAGTCTAGGGAATTCACATCGAAGGTATCAAGCTTTATTAAGAGTTGCGCGCACAATTGCAGACCTTGAGTCCACACACAAGATCAGCTCCGCACATATAAAAAAAGCATTTCGATATACGCAAGAGCCATTTAATCGGCTTAAAGATTATATCTTTAAGTATTGATTACATCTTTCGATAAGATGGACCAGAGCCACCTTCACGCGGGGTCCAACGAGGTCCGATAACGTCTGTGGCTTTGCAATCAATGCAGTTTGGAGCATTGATCACAAGCTCGTCGCCGCTGATCTCATAAACACCAGCAGGGCAGAGATGAGTAAACATTTCTGCAACGGCCTTTGGAATGTCTTTGTCGATTTTTAAGTGTGTTGGAATATCATCGCGTGTTTTGTTGCCCGCCAAGAAGACTGCATCCACTTTGCTTAACTTTGGTTTTTCATTAATTGGTGGTGCAACATCTTTTGGATCGGCGGCATCTTCTTCAGCGTGGATGTATCCACCCGGGAAAGCACCCTTTGTTAACGTCATCAATGAAGCCTTTGCTCCCCCCATAAAGAATCCAGATTTAAACGCCAATCTCATATTGCGAGTTTCATAGAGATCCTTGTAGATGTAACTCTTTTTTACAGCTTCATCATAAGCGGCAAGTGTTGCTTTGGAATAATCATTTTTTTTGATTGCATCAAAAATAGTACGAGCAGCTAGCATTCCAGATTTCATCGCATAGTGAATGCCTTTTAAACGAGGAACGTTAACCATTCCAACACAGTCACCAGCAAGCAATATTCCGTCACCGTGTAGTTTTTCAGGAAGTGCGTAGAATCCACCTTCTGGAATTGTTTTTGCTCCCCACTCCACAATTTTTCCACCATCGAGGTATTTTTTGAAGAGTGGATGTTCTTTTAATTTTTGAAGTAACAAGTGAACGTCCAAGTTGTGATCTTTGTAATCAAGGCCAACAACAAGTCCAAAGGAAACTAAATTTTCTCCCATCGGATACATAAAGCTTCCACCAAATGCGGAAGTTGGAAGAGGATACCCCAAAGTGTGGATCACACCTTTAGGCATCTTTGTCGTTTCCCAAAGTTCCTTTACTCCAAGAGCATAGATCTGAGGATTTTTAGATTCTAGGTTTTGCCACTTTAAAAATCCTTGAGTAAGATTTCCACGTGTTCCCTCAGTTAAGACTGTGACATTTGCGGTTAAATCTGTTGGAGGCATATAGTTTGCGCCACCAGGAGTTCCATCGCGCCCTAGTCCAGTAGCTGTAGTTCTAACACCGATAACTTTATCATTCTCAACAAGAAGTGAGTCAGCAGGGAAGCCAGCAAAAATATTAACTCCCATGCCTTCTGCTTTTTCACCAAGCCAGCGAACAAGTTCACAAATTGAAGTTACATAATTGCCTTTGTTGTGCATGGGAGGTGGTGGCGGGATTCTCATGGAAGTGCTGCCACTCAAGACATACACTTCGTCCGATTCAACTTGGGTTCGAAGAGGGAAGTCTTCCATTTTCATCTCAGGGAATAATTCTTTTAGTGCTACAGGATCAACAACAGCTCCCGACAAATTATGCTCGCCAAGCCCAGCCGCTTTTTCTAAAACTCCGATTTGAATTTCTGGAAACGACGGGTTGGACTCTCTTTCTTTTTGAACGAGTTTTGTGAGTTCGATTGCGCCAGATAAACCTGCAGGTCCTGCACCCACAAACAAAACATCCATGGGTACGGCTTCTGAACTTGGAGCATCTTTTAAGATGACTTTGCTCTCATCAAAGGAGTTTTGATAGTCGATGGGTTTAAATGAGCTTAGTTTTTGATCAATTACTTTCATCGTGAATACCTTAATTTTTTTGTATCTAAATTAAATATTGTTGTTTTAACTTTGTTTTATCAAAAGGATCGGAACCTCTTGTATAAATAGTAATAAAACATACAATATTCATGAGGTTAGGAGGCAATCAACAATGAAATGCAAGTTTATTGAAAAAAGCTTTCTTTTTGCGCTCTTCTTCGTTGTGTCAAAGCCTCTTGCGGCTCAAGAGTGGATTTTGAACTTAAGAAATCCCAATATGCCTTTTCAGATGCAATATTCTGGTCAAACATTAAGCTCATCCAGAGCCGAAAATTTCAGTGATGAAGTAGAAGTTAGAAAAAGTGCGGGACGGATGTCCGCACCTATTTCTAAAGATCCAGAACTTAAACAAGCAGTATCTTTGGATTACGCTCACACACAACTTATTCAGACCAACCAAGCCCCTCAAAGTCCTCTGCCAGAGGATCTTACCGAATTTAAAGCGGGATATCAGATGATCTCCAAACTGAATGATAGAAAGCATTGGGGCCTCAACACCCAAGTGGGATCTTCAAGTGATGAGCCTTTTCATAATTGGAGTGTGATAGATGTAAGTGTAACCTCTTTTTATGCCGTGGACAAAACGCCAGAGACAACATGGGTATTTCTATTGAATTACTCCAACCAAAGAAGCTTTCTTCCACATATTCCACTTCCTGGTTTTATGTATATTTATAATAACAAAAAAGGGTTGGTTTTTTTTGCAGGTGTGCCCGTGGTCGGGTTTAGTTATAAGTTCACACAGCGAACTATGCTGAGCTACTTTTCAGTGTTGCCTTGGACGCACAACTTAAAATTTTCATATTTTCTAAACGGACGAGAATCTCAAATCTATACTGAGTATAGAATTGCATCGGAAACATATAAGCTTGTCGACCACCAAGACTCAAGAGATCGAGTCATTTTGTCAGACCACAGAGCCATTGCGGGAGTGAAGTTTCCAGTTTCAACGGTCATTTTGGATTTACAGGCTGGATACAGTATGAACCGGGAGATTTATCAAGCAAGAAGGCCCGGTGCGAGTCCCGATTGGGAAGAGGACCTTAAAAGTCAGGCGTTTTTCAACGCCCAACTCGGTATCAATTTTTAGTTATTAAATTTAGCAGAGAAGGGTTCTGTGATTCTTGAGCCACTATCTTCGATCCAGAACTGGATTACACTATCCGAGTTTCTCGCAATTTCTTTGATCATTGGAAGTTCAACCACATATCTGAAGAATGAAACGTTACCATCGTGAGCTAAAATATCAGTTGATGTTAAGTTTCTAACTTTTACAACGGCCTGAACTCTATCATTTCTTATTAAGCGATATTTTGAAACAACGCCTTTAAGAACGTAGCTTTCTTGAGCTTTAACTAAGCTATCAAACTGTAAGTAAAGCTTTTGCCCATCAGTTGCCACTTCGGACTTAATAATAAGTGGTGTACTTGCGATTGGAGTAATGAGAGGGAAGTCTCCCTCGTAGGTAGCAGGGGTGAGGTTCGCTACATCCCCAACTTGCTCGTAAATGATGCCATCAATGCCGTCTCCTACGAATGCCATGTTCATTTCAACATCGCCGTTATTAAATGCATCATCAAGTGAAGCAAAGATTGGTTCGTTTCGTTGATCGAATTCAGTAAACAATCCAATCTTAAGCATAAGCATTGGAATAATTGGACGCATCTTTTGATCGCTTACAAGTTCAGTAAAGTTTTGAGTTACTGTTTTGTATTTTGCTTTTTTTGCAGTCTCAAATGTTTGTACGAGTTTTACTGCAACTTCATAAAGTGCCGAACAAGATGTTTCTGATGCCAAAACAGCGTCTTTGTAATCTGGATTGAGTCTCGAGCTACAGCTTCCGGAAGATCTCTTGAGTTTTTCAAGATTTTCCCATGTGCTATTCGTACCTAAGAACATTCTTGCAATGAGCTTCTTCACGTCTTCAACGTTTTTAGAAGCAATTTTTCTTACAAATCTTTGTGAGAAGTAAAGTGCTGCAGATAGTGCTTGTTGGTCTTTAGAGCGAGACTTGTTGTTGAGTCTGTCTTTAATTAGATCGCTGAGTTTTTGCGCCTGAGTACCTTGGACGTGTTTGTCTAAGAACAAAGCGTTATTAACGTCAGTGAGGTATTTGTAGTATTCTCTTACTGATGTTCGAGAGTCATCATACGAATACTCAAAACCAAGATCGGTCTCAAGTGAACCATCAGCCATTTTCCGAGTCAAAATTCTAAATCTTTTTTTAGAGTCCTCATTAGATTCCAAGAACTTCAAACGAATGCGTGAGCTGCTATAGCGTTGGATTTCTCCAATTGCGTGCTCTCCGTGTGCTCCGTCGGTAGTATCGATCTCACTTCCTTCGAGTGACTTAGATCGAATTGATCTAAATCCAAGAATGCCCAACTCCGTTTTGTTTCTTAAAATTGTCTGCGGAGTTAATGACTCTCTATTTTTCTCAAAGAGCTCGTCAAATACGCCAGGTATTGGTCGAATCTTTGCTATGAGCTCATCATAGTATTCGGAAGGATCTATATCGGTCGCAAAATTATTTAAAAGACGATCAAGTTGATCTTGAGCATCTAAGTTGTTTAGGTCCACACGGTATAGTTTTTCTTTTACTGTATAAGTAATGCTATTGTAAGACGTTCGATGTGGATGATACCCGGTGATTGGAATTCCGACCTTTAAATAGGGATTCCAGTCTTTACCGTTTTCATACTGAACTTTTAAAAGATACTTATTGTTGTCTTCTTTTTTAAGACCGATTTTAACTTCTTCATATCTAAACTTGTTTACGCCCGCTCTAGCAAGTCCTTTAGAGGCACCAATACCCGGGCCCTGGCGACGGAACAAGTT
>JAEYZS010000263.1 GCA_023427925.1 Pseudomonadota bacterium
GACATGGCAGAAGCCATGAACGTCAGGCGAATAACAGCCATCAAGGCGCAGCTACAGAGAATGTACAAAACACCTGCTCCTGGAATGAAGCTGGTCGATTTTGATACGGCATCTACGTCCACTGAAAGATGAGGTCAATAAAAAGCTCGCGGAGTAAAATGAATCCGGCACATAAGTCGAAAAATCAAAAACAGCCATGTACATTAAGCTACTGGGTTTCGGATTGATTTCGTTTGCATCTTACCTAATGTATGTAAACCGAAATATTAATGACGATTCATTGCTACTTGGATCGGCGCTAACCCTTGCCGGATTAATGCTACTTGTGATTGGGTGGATTGCTGAGGCAGATTCAAAACGTGAATGAATCCGAAGGCAATTGTACATGTCGGTAAACAGGCCTTCACGTGATACGGAGAGCATCCTACAGTTTGAATGTCTCAATGTCTCTTACCTTTTCGTGCAGGATGGTCTTTCCCTGTTCTACCTGCTGTAATCCTTTTTCGACCATTTCCAGAAACACAAGTCGTTCGATAAGGTCCTCAAGTTCAAATTCCTGCGGAAATTCTTTTACGGTCTCAATTGCTTTGTCCCTTTTCATCTGTATTCTTTTTGCCCCAATTTACGAAGTTTTGATTGATTGCGGTGGAAGGGCTCTTCCCAGGGCTTGCCGCTAACGGTAATTGTATATTGCGCGGCCGGCTTCACAGCGCTTCACTGTCCCCGGTGGCAAGCCCGATTCATAATACGATATTTCGGATATCAGGATTACGAGGCCATGCAGTAAACAGAATGTTATGCACTGTGCCGCCTGACTTAATTTGAAATTGAGATGCTTATTTGTCCACCCAGCCCTTCTTTTATTATTCGCAATAATGTCGACAGTCTGATGTCACTAGCATCATTCTCGATCCGCGAGATGTAAGTCTTGGTTGTCCCGCATTTTTCAGCCAATTCCTGCTGAGTCATATTCTTTTGTTTCCTTAATTGCTGAAGCATGACCCCAAGTTTGAACGCCTCAAACCCACGCTCGTATTTTTCTCTTTTCGCGGTCCCGCGTTTTCCGTACTCTTTGACTAGGTGGTCGTCAAATTTTACAATCCTATTTTTCCTGTCCTTCATAATATTGCCGTTTAAGAGTCAACGCTCTTTCAATTTCGTTTTTCGGAGTTTTTTGAGTCTTCTTTTGAAATCCATTTAATAGGACAACAAGTCGCCCTTTATCGAAGAAACAGAATATTCGGAAGATGTTATTACCAAGAATTACCCTTATCTCGTATAAATCTGTCCCCTCAATGTGCTTCAGGTATTGTCCCGGGACCATTTTGAGGTCTTTTACAAGTCAAATTGTCCAGTTGATTTTGAGCTTTACTCTTTGGGTCTGTTTGTCATAGAAGGCCCAGAAGTCATCGCCATAAATGACTACTTCCCTAACCAATCCTGGTCTATTGTCCATCTTGGCAAAGTTAGCTAATTAGGTAACAACGTCCAATACGTTAAACTTCGTTTTTTTGGGAAAAGTTCGTGGTCTGGAGCGGTCCAAGGCGGCATTGTGCATAACGCTTAAATATGCAGCAGTGCTACAGGCTAACTTTAATCTGTTCTACGACCTGTGGATTGTTCGTCAATAACGGTCCGTAGGCTAGATAATCTAATTCTCTTATGATAGTTCTTTTTGTAGTATCACCGTTAAAAACATCCAAGCACTCCTTCGACAAAGTATTTATTGCCAAACTAGTATCCTTTAGAAAATCGTCATATTTCCTATTATCAAGGAGAATCTTGCCGTTCGAGGATTTCAGTGCCTTTAATATTGGATTAACAGTCTTTCGTTTCAGTTGCTCTTGATACGAGTATAAAAAGTCTGGCTTCTGAGTCATGTTTTTATACTTGGCATCCATTGCTTCGAAGAATGTTTTCGAAGCCTCAGGCCCAAGTAATATAGAGATTTTCACCAAGTTGTGAATATTAGGAGATTTAGATTGCTTAAAGATATCAATTAGAATCTTTGCGATGTTACTTGGCGGTAACTTAGTGAGCCAATACATAAATGGACCGTACAAATCAATTGCACCATTCCTTGCGAGCATTTCAAAAGTGTCGATTGTGAAGTTTACGTATTGCCGTTCCGAATATATTCGATAGTAAAGCGCTGCACCTAGCATGAATCGCGACTTGCCCTTAGCTAGTAACCTGTTCGCGTCTAAAAGATTGTTGATCTCGTCAAAAATCCCTTCCTGAAGCTCCTCATAGTAAAGTGTGCCTTGCGCTTCACTTCTATTTCTCGTTACAGAAAGCTTTTCGCCGCCACTTTTCGCTACCACAACAACTTTTTTGGAATCTTTATTGACAGAGAAAGTAACTTCATTTGCTTTAGTGTTGTCAATACCTGCAATAAGATCTGCGTTGGTAATTTTATTTACATTAATAAGGTTTATTCTGAAATCAACGAATATAGACTCTTCTATTCCTTCGTCGTTGAGCTTTTTAGTTGAGTCAACAAGAGCGCCCAAAAATTCCTTGACTTCTGCAGACGCTTTGTCATTGACAGACTGGCTCGAAATGTAATCGACCGGTGAAGTCGGTCTCTTGAAGCCAATCGGCAACAAGATTAGGTCTGAATCTCTAGTGATGTCAACCTTAAAGTGGTCTTTTAGAAATCGCGAGTAAAAAAGTATGTTTTTGCTAATTAAAGAAAACACAATCGGATCAAGTTCTTCAATATAAAAATGTGCAGCCTGATTTCTGTACTGATACAGCACTCCTAAGTTCTCGTTAGTCGGGTGGAAATCCTTTCCAACTTCTTGATTGACTAGATTTAGACAGTTATCAAAGGTCTTAGTCGTTCCGTCCTTATAAAAAAGTTTAATCTTCTTATGAAACTTGTAAATATACGCTTTCAATAACAGCTCCCAAGCATTCAATACCAATAGAACAACCGTCTCATAACGGTAGCGAATCATGGGCTTGTTGTGAATCTCAATTGCTGAAAACATTCCGGAAATTGAGTTGCTTACAAGGCTTTTTGCTATTGGGGATTTTCTTTTCGCCATGTATAAATTATCTGCATTGCTGCCAACGTTTTGGCTAAAAGCTGGCGGGCATTAAAACCCGGTGTATACTCTCCGCCGCGACCAAAGTTTATTAAAGGTAATCACTTTCGATTCAACACTTTTCGCCCGCTTGCTTTTAGCCAGTGTTATCGGTTTTTTATTGGGAAATGCTGTTTCAAGAATTCGAGAATCAGTCCAGGAGTTCTTGTAAATTCAGCATGGCCTCCATTTAGTTCTATGTGTTCATAAAAATGCTGAAAATTATTCCCTTCAAGTCTCTCCATCATTCTTGTGCACATCAAAGTAGAAGGCCAAACTTCATCTTGAGAAGCTGAAATGAAAAGGATAGGTGCATTTATCCTTTCAACTTTAATTTCAGATTCAATATTGGCTTGTTGGTTCTCAATTATCCTGCTAAAACCACCGAAGAAATCTCCATTGTTTATCAGTTCTAAAGACTCATCAGATGCGGAAATCCAAGGGACTTCTTCCTGTTTGAATGTCCAGGAGGAAGTTTCACCCCATCCATACCTTGAAGGCAAGGATACATTAGACGGTACAATTGCAATTACAGCATCAATCTCATTAAACCTAGACGCTAAATTAAGAACAAGTTCGCCACCTCTTGACCCTCCGAATATAGCAATTCGATCTTGGTCAACCATAGGTTGTTGGCTGATACTTTTAATCGTGTCATAAATGGCATCAAGGGAAATTCTATCTAACTCCTTCGGTGTATTTGGAGTGCCAAAATAACCTACCGCAAGAAAATGG
>JAEYZS010000306.1 GCA_023427925.1 Pseudomonadota bacterium
CTTTCGTAAGAGTCTACTCAGGTGTGATTGGTCCGGGCAGTTATTTATTGAATCCCGGCAAAGACAAAAAAGAGCGAATTTCTAATATCGTAAAAATGCATGCAAACTCTAGAGAAGAAGTTAAAGAATTAAAAGCCGGTGATATTGGTGCAGTTCTTGGAATGAAGTATACTTTTACGGGAGATACAATTTGTTCTACGAAGCGACCTGTGCTTTTAGAAAACATCAAATTCCCAGAGCCTGTGATTTCATCTGCCATCGAAGCAAAATCCATCGATGATCAAAAGAAGCTCGTCGATGCACTTCAAAAGTTACAACAAGAAGATCCTTCATTCAGAGTGAGAACAGATTCAGAGACAGGTCAGCAATTAATCTCTGGAATGGGTGAACTTCATTTAGAAATTATCGTAGATCGATTGAAGCGTGAACACAGAGTGAACGTAAATCAAGGTAAACCGCAAGTTTCTTATCGTGAAGCCATTACTAAAGAGGCTATCGGCGAAGGAAAGTTTATTCGTCAGTCCGGTGGTCACGGTCAATACGGCGATTGCACAATCAAAATCGAACCGCTTGAGCAAGGGAAGGGCTTCATTTTTAAAAATGAAATTAAGCAAGGTCTGATCCCCGCTGAATTTATTCCAGCTATTGAGCAGGGCGTTAGGGAATCCATGGAAAATGGGGTTCTAGCCGGATATCAAGTCAATGATGTCAAGGTTACACTGTTGTCTGGAAGTTATCATGAAGTTGATTCTTCGGAAGTGGCCTACAAAATTGCGGGCTCAATGGCATTTAAAGAGGCCGCAAAAAATGCTGGTCCTCAGCTTTTAGAGCCCATTTCTAGGGTGGAAATAATTACACCCGAGGAGTTCACAGGTACCATTATTGGGGATCTGAATGCTCGTAGGGGAAAAGTTCATCGCATGGATCCTCGCGGAAATGCTCAGGTTATTAAAGCTGAGGCCCCTTTGGCGACACTTTTTGGATATGCTACGGATATTCGCTCAATGAGCCAAGGAAGAGCCACATTTACGCTTGAACCGAGCCATTATGCAGCCGTTCCTCCTCGCATCCAGGAGGAGATTCTAACCCGTTTGGGGAGAATTTAAGGTGCCCATCTTTAACGATTTAGGCGCGAATTGTTAACGACCGAAAAATATTAAAAATATTCTATTTTTCCCTTTGACAATTTTCGGTGCAAAAGTGCATATTTGCACCTTCGTATAGGTTATAGAACCTTTACTATCTTCAAAAATTGAATCTACCCAGGTGTTTTTCCTGCTCCGATCTTAGATCGGATAACAGGGAAAAAGACATCGAAGGGTGGAATTTACTTTTGTGAGTATAAAATTTTTGAAGATTATGTTGTTTGAAAACATAAAATTAGAGCAATTAAAGTTTAAAAAAGTTTAGATAAAAATTGTTTAATAAGCCTAAGGGAAAAAGGCAGAACGCATAGGAAGAAAAGGATAAGTTATGCAAAGTCAGAAAATTCGAATTCGATTAAAAGCTTTCGATCACAAGTTACTCGATCAATCCACAAAAGAGATCGTAGATACAGCAAGAAGAACTGGAGCAAGAGTTGCTGGACCAATTCCTCTTCCAACTAGAATCAACAGATACACAGTTTTAAGATCACCTCACGTTGATAAAAAATCTAGAGAACAATTTGAAATTAGAACACACAAAAGATTGCTCGATATTTTAGAACCGTCTCAACAAACAGTAGATCAACTGATGAAGTTGGATCTCTCTGCTGGTGTAGACGTAGAAATCAAATTATCAGTGGTATAAGGGCTTGAGGAGATAATCAATGAGCGAACAAGAAGTTACAACACAAGAACAAAATAATGAGCAGGTAGCTGAAACTGCAGCTCCAGCCTCAAGCAATGATCTAAAGCTTGATGGAATTTATGCTTTCAAAATGGGAATGATGACTGTATACGGGGAAGACGGATCAGTTATCCCGGTTACAGCATTAAAGTACGATCCTATGATCGTTTCACAAGTTAAAACCAAAGAAAAAGATGGTTACGAAGCTGTTCAAGTGGCTTTCAAGCCTAAGCCGGCTAGAACTTCAAATGCGGCTGAGCTAGCGCTTTACAGAAAAGCCGGTTTTGAGAACTCAGCATATTTTGCTCGTGAAATCAGACAGGCTCTTCCAGAAGGTGTTTCTGTAGGTCAAAAAGTTTCAATCGATTCTTTGGAAAAAGGTGTAACTGTAAAAATGGTTGCAACATCAAAAGGACGCGGTTTCACTGGTGCGATGAAGCGCCACAATTTTGCCGGTGGTCCTGCGGCTCACGGTTCTAAATTTCACAGACAGCCGGGTTCTGTTGGGATGAGAACTTGGCCGGGTCGTGTTTTAAAAGGAAGAAAAATGCCGGGACAATTTGGTAATGAGCAAACAACTGTAACTAGCGTTAAGATTGTTGATGTTCTTCCACATGAAAACGTTATTTTGGTAAAGGGACCAGTTCCTGGAGCCGCAAATACTCTCGTTAGATTAATGAAGGTGTAATATGGCGATGAAATTATCTGTATTAGGATGGAATAAAAAAGAAGTTGGAGAAGTTTCTGTACCACAAGAAATCTTTGGTGCTCCTGTAAGAAAAGATCTTCTTCAAGCAGTAGTAAAATGGCAATTGGCTTGCCGTAGACAAGGAACTCACAAGGTTCTCTCTAAAGGCGAAGTTCGCGGCGGTGGTAAAAAGCCATTTAAGCAAAAAGGGACAGGGAATGCTCGTCAGGGTTCTAGCAGATCTCCTTTAATGCCAGGTGGTGGTGTGATCTTTGGACCAAAACCAAGAGACTACTCATACTCACTTCCAAAGAAGTTGAAACAGGCTGGGTTAATCACAGCTCTTTCTTACCTACAAAAAGAAGGAAAGTTCTTTGTTGTTAAAGATATGACTTCAAAAGAAGGGAAAGCAAAAGAGCTTTCACAAAGACTAAAAGATTTTGGATTGAGCAAAGCTTTGCTTGTTGATCAATCTGGTGACGAGAAGTTTGCAAGAGCAACTCGCAACCTAAAAAATTACAGATACACAAAAGTAGATGGTTTAAATGTTTACGATCTATTGAGATACGACGCAGCTGTTGTTACAGAATCTTCCCTTGAGAAGATCTTGGCTCGTTGTGGAGAAGGGAAATAGTCATGTTTGAGATTATCAAGCGCCCTCTTGTAACAGAAAAAAACACAATCTATTCAGCAATGAATACATACGTTTTTGAGGTTGATAAGAAGGCTGACAAAAAACAGATCAAAAGAGCAATTGAAAAAGCGTTTAACGTAAAAGTTGACGAAGTAAGAACACAAGTATGCCGTAATAGAGTCAGAAGAACTGGAGCTAACTTTAGTGCTGTTCGTTATTGGAAAAAAGCATTTGTTAAGTTACAGGCTGGCGAAAAAATCGGTTTGTTTGAGGGAGCGTAATCATGGGCATCAAGACATACCGTCCGACGACAGACTCTAGAAGACACATGACTGGGTTTGATTTCAAAGAAATTACGAAATCAAAACCAGAAAAATCTCTTGTTACATCTTTGAGTAAAAAAGCTGGTAGAAATAACCATGGTCAAATCACTGTTAGACACCAAGGTGGTGGCCACAAGAGAAAATACAGATTGATCGATTTTAAAAGAACTAAGCTCGATATCCCTGCAAAAGTAACTGCAATTGAGTACGATCCAAATAGATCAGTTCGCATTGCACTTCTTAGCTATGCTGATGGTGAAAAGGCTTACATCATGGCTCCAGTTGGATTGTCAGTTGGTGACCAAGTTATTTCTAGTGAAACAGCAGATATCAAGCCAGGAAACTCTCTAAAGTTAGAGAACATTCCTGTTGGTACTATAATTCACGGAATTGAAGTAAGACCTGGAAAAGGTGCTCAAATAGTTCGCTCTGCTGGAAGTGGCGCTTCTTTAGTTTCTAAAGAAGGTCAGTACTGCTTGGTTAAACTTCCTTCAGGTGAAGTAAGAAAAATCTTGAGCGTATGTAGAGCTGCAATCGGACAACTTGGAAATACAGATCACGAAAATATTAGTATCGGTAAAGCTGGAAGAAATCGCTGGAAAGGTATCAGACCTTCAGTTCGCGGTATGGCGATGAACCCAATTGACCATCCACTTGGCGGTGGTGAGGGTGTTGGTAAAGGACACCATCCAGTAACTCCTTGGGGACAACCTTGTAAGGGGTACAAAACTAGAAACAATAAACGTACAAACTCGTTTATCGTTAAGAGACGTAAATAAGGGAGAATGAAAAGTGGCAAGATCGATTAAAAAAGGTCCATTTGTAGACCAACATTTGTTGAAGAAAATCACTACTGCAAATGACACGAACAACAAAAAAGTTATCAAAACTTGGTCACGTCGTTCAGTGATCATTCCCGATGCAGTAGGCTTAACGTTTGCTGTTCACAACGGGAAGAAATTTATCCCTGTTTACATTACAGAAAATATGATCGGACATAAGTATGGTGAGTTTGCACCTACAAGAACATTCCACGGCCATTCTGCTACTAAAAAAGCAGATGTATCGAAGTAATTGAGGTAAAGAAATGGAAGTTAAGGCTTATCTAAAATTTGCAAGAGTAAGCGCTCAAAAAGCTAGGTTAGTTGCTGATCTCGTTCGCGGGAAAGATGTAAACGAAGCTCTAAAGACTTTGGCGTTCACGAATAAAAAATCTGCAATAATGATCAAAAAGTTGATCGAGTCTGCAGTAGCGAATGCTGAACAAAAGCAAGTGATCGATGCGGACAATCTTTATGTGAAGCATATCTCTGTAGATGCAGGTCCTCACATCAAGAGATATATGCCAAGAGCACAGGGCCGAGCAGCTGAGATCAGAAAAAAAACAGCACACATCAACTTAGCATTGGAAGAGAGGTAATTTGTGGGTCAAAAGGTTAATCCAATTGGTTTACGCGTAGGCGTTATTAGAACTTGGGACTCTCGTTGGTTTGCAAAAGGACCATTGTACGCTCAGCAAGTTCACGAAGATTTTAAACTAAGAAACTTTATTAAAAAGAAATTGAAACACGCTGGTGTTGCTCGTATCGAAATGGAAAGAGCAGCAAACAAAGTAAAGATTGTGATCTCTACAGCTCGTCCAGGTGTTGTAATCGGTAAAAAAGGAACAGGAATTGATCAGTTAAAAGCTGAAGTTCAAAAACTTACAAAGAACGAAGTGTTTCTAAATATCCATGAAGTTAGAAAGCCAGACATGGATGCACAACTTATTTCTGAAAACATCGCTCTTCAATTAGAGAAGCGTATTTCTTGGAGAAGAGCTGTTAAGAAAGCTATCCAAGCAGGTATCAAAGTTGGTGTTAGAGGTATCAAGGTAAAAGTTGGTGGCCGTCTTGATGGCGCTGAGATCGCAAGAGTGGAATGGTATAATGAAAAGTCAGTACCACTTCACACTTTGAGAGCAGACATTGATTACGGAACAGCAGAAGCTTTAACTACTTATGGAATCATTGGTATTAAAGTTTGGGTCTATAAAGGTGATATTTTAACAGCTAGAGAAGTTTCGGAGGGCAGCCGTGCTTAGTCCTAAAAGAGTAAAACATAGAAAACAACACAAAGGTAAAAGAAAAGGTTTTGCTTATCGTGGCAGTACCCTATCTTTTGGTGACTTTGGACTTCAAACTGTAGAAGACGGTTGGATTACAGATCGCCAAATCGAAGCAAGCCGTATTGCAATTAGCCGCTCGATCAAAAGAGGTGGTAAGGTTTGGATTAGAATTTTCCCAGATAAGTCTGTAACTAAAAAGCCTGCTGAAACTCGTATGGGTAGCGG
>JAEYZS010000027.1 GCA_023427925.1 Pseudomonadota bacterium
AAGGTATCCATAGCAATGTGATTCCTTCTCGACGAGTACCGCAATTCTCCCGTCATTCGAATTTATAATTATTGCGAATCAAGGGCTGTCCAACAATAAAGGGCGGCAACTGATCTATAAGGAGCCCACATTTGCGCTCTTTTTTCTAATTCTTTTTTATTGGGAAGTTTTCTTTTGTTAAAAATAATCTGGTAACCCTTTTGCACTCCTAGGTCTCCTGATGGAAAAACATCCTTACGACGAAGATAAAAAATCAAAAGCATTTGAACTGTCCAGACTCCGATGCCTTTGACCTTACTGTAAGCTTCAATAAGCTCTTCATCTGTCATTTTTTTTATATCTAAGGAATCTGGCAACTCTCCTCTCAATAGCCTTTGAGAAAGATCACGAACATAAATTACTTTCGCTCGTGACAATCCCGCACCTCGAAGCTCTTCGTCACTGAGCTTCGCAAGAAATTCATGACAAAGAGTTTGATCGGGGAACAAGTCTAAAAATTTCTTTAGAATTGAAGCCGCGGCCTTAGTACTAATTTGCTGCGAAATAATTGAACGAACTAAATAGGAGTCCGGCGTCAAATTTCTTTTTGGTGAAATCGCGTCAACTTTCAAGGTTCTAATTTGATTGTAAAAAACAGTATCGGCTTTTTTAAAATGTTGAAGAGCTTTTTTATATGTAGAAATATTCACAATTTTTCTCCCACAAAATGGTCTGGGTCAAGTTGCCGGAGCAATATAGCAAATGTAGTATCACTAGAACAATACATAAAAAGCTTTAAAGGTCCGTTCGGAAAAGATATCTCACCTCGCGAGCTTTTTATTCTAACCCTGAGAGCAATTCTCAGCCATAAAGGAGTACTTATGAAGTTGTATTATAGCACGGGAGCATGTTCTCTAGCTCCACGAATCGTATTAGAAGAATTAGGTCTTCCATACCAATCTGAACGAGTAGATCTTAGAAATAGAAAAACTGAAAGTGGCAAAGACTTCAGAACCATCAACGCAAAAGAAGTTGTACCAGCACTTGAACTCGACAATAAAGAAGTTCTCTCAGAGTGCGCGGTCATTTTGCAATACCTGGCAGAACAAAATCCTTCCAAAAATCTTTTTCCTAAGCATGGAACTTTTGAAAGATACCGCGGTCAAGAATGGTTAAACTTTATTGCCACTGATCTTCATAGAAATTTTGGTGTATTCTTTAGACCTGATACAACTGAAGAAATGAAAACTAAATTTAGACATACGGTGACGTCTAAGTTGGAACATATCTCTGCGCACGTAAATGGAAAGACATTCTTGATGGGTGCACAATTCACTGTTGCTGACGCATACCTCTTTACCATCTTAAGATGGTCTGAAAACATTGGGCTAGATCTTACTAAGTGGCCAAAGATCATGGGTTACTATGAAACTATTTATAACCGCCCATCTGTTCAAAATGCGTTAAAGCACGAAGGTCTTCTCGAAAGAAAATCTGCTTAAATTTGGACGTTCTTGTTATGTTGTTTTTATGGGGGTCAAAGATTGACTCCCATATTTTATTTTAGAAAATGAATCCCGCTCGAAACTCATCGACTTTTTGATCGTAATTTATCAAAGACTCTGCATGGCCACTAAAGTATTGCATATAGAATGCCGGAATAATCGACCAACCACCAAATCGAAAACTAGTGCTAAGCTCGATGCCACCTCGATCCCAGTGCTGCGCCCAATCGCCTCCCGGGAAATATCGAATTTCAAAACTACTTCGATCCATTGCCCAGCCTTGATAGAGGCCGATAAAGGACAATCGCAGCTCCAATGGACTAATATAGTTTCTGATGTCATCGTTTGTTTTGTCGAGACCGTAGATGAAGCCAAACTTTGTTGAAAACTTAAGTAAAAAACTTTTATACTCTCTTGCGAAATTGAATCTTACAAACGCCCTCTCAAATGATCTTGAGGCGTCGCCTTCTTTCCCATTGGAATTGTGCTCCCAAATTCCAAAATCTATATCGTCTAGAAAGATTTTTTTCTCAAAATCATAAGTATAAATAAATTCTGGATTGTATGTAGAGTCTTTAAAAGGTCTTGAATCCTTTCTCAAGTCCCAAAACATGATTTGCGTATAACCAAAGTAGAGCGGAACATCCTTAACCACGCGGTACTTAAAACTCACTTGAACCTTGGATGAGGGGTCTCCATAAGCAAAGTAAAAAGGCTGATGCCTTAATAAATTTAAATTATCCTCTTCCTCTAAGGCTTCCTTGTTCTTTAGCTCTTGAGCTGTAAAAATTTGCCCACTTGAACTTTCTGAGTCGCTCGTCTTAGCCTCTTGAGCATAGAGACTGTTATTAATAAAAATCAAAAGCATCAATAGAAACAAAGCTCGCATTACTCCCTCTTTTTGGGCATTAGATTAATTAAATAAGTTCTAAGTAGAAGTATCAAAACATATGTCCTTCTGACAATTGCAATTATCCCCACAAATACCCGGGAATGCACCGTTAACTACTTTCAGTCTTGATTTTCGGTAAAATCAAATATGTAATTGGGCTTAAGCTTTTGCTCCTAAGAGAGCGTAAAACAGAAAAGAGCAAGCAATATCGGGTTTATGGCAGATTTAACTAACTTACAAATGGCTTTCATCGGGGCGGGCGTTACCTTCTTTGCGACTTGGTTCGGAGCTTTACCTGCTATTTTCATAAAGACGATTTCTGAAAAAACAAAGGATCTTTTTTTAGGAATTAGCGCTGGAGTCATGCTCGCAGCCACAGCCTTTTCACTCATCGAGCCCTCAGTCATGCTGCTTAACAAAAGCTACTCCCTTATTTTAAGCGCTGCTTTTAGTGGGGTCATGATCCTTCTTGGTGGTTATCTTATTCATATGGGAAACGAATATATCCCTCACATTCACTTTTTAGGTAGCGGAGAGAAAGTCAAAGCCGACAAAACAAAACTCAAACAGATTTGGCTCTTCGTTCTTGCAATCACCATCCATAATATTCCAGAAGGCTTTGCAGTCGGCACAGCTATTGGCAGTGGCGAGATCAGCATCAGTCTCCCTGTATTGATAGGAATTGCCTTTCAAGATATTCCTGAAGGACTAGTCGTAGCCATAGCTCTGAGATCACTGGGCTATTCGACCAAAGATTCGTTTTTAGTTGCAGGAGTTACAGGACTTGTTGAAGCTGTTTCAGCACTTGCCGGGTTCTTTGCTGTGTTCACAATTCAAGTCCTCCTTCCTTGGACCCTAGCATTTGCTGGCGGCATGATGTTGTATGTGATTAGTCACGAGATGATTCCAGAAAGTCACAAAAATGGTTTTGCCAAGCAAGCCACCGCTGGGCTCATGATTGGATTTGTGATCATGATGATGCTAGATATCGCACTCAAATAAACTCCTCAGCGGATTATGGATTAGTTTTACTTATGATCTCAATACGTTCTGCTTCTGGATCGTTTTCAATAGGGTGAAATCTTTTTATACCGTGTGAAATGTAATGAAAATTATTGAGAAAACCATTAGTTTTACCCTCTTTTAAAGGGGCAAGTTTACTGTGGGTGGTAGGCTTTTTTGTTAACTTTATTCTTAAGGCTGAAATCTTAAGGCATCGTGGGTAAAATTAATGAAATTGTTGGGGTTCTCTGCACGCTTGGTGCTGTCACTTATTATTGTATTTCAATTATCTGTTGGACCTGTATTAGCTCAAAGTACAAGATCTCAGTCTTCGACTTATTCGAGCGCCGATAGCTATACTCTTAAAATTCTAAATGCTGCAGACCAAGTCGAATCCGGTGAATTCTTTAGACAAGATATAAAAAAATTCGATATTTTTAAGCTTACAGGCCAACGAATCGAAATTTACGATAAAAAGGGAAATATTATCAATGAATATT
>JAEYZS010000186.1 GCA_023427925.1 Pseudomonadota bacterium
GCCCTAGGATTTGATCACAAGTCTTGTGAGTTTTTTAATTTTATTGGAAAGCAGAGCCCAGATATCGCGATGGGTGTCGACCGCGTGAATGAAGATCAGGGAGCTGGTGACCAAGGTATTATGTTTGGTTACGCAGTCAATGAAACGCCTGAGCTTATGCCACTGACAATCAGTCTTTCGCACAAGCTAGTCGAGAATTTAGCACAAATAAGAAAAAGCAAAAAAGTCAATTTCTTGCGCCCGGACAGCAAGAGCCAAGTCACTTTCGAGTACAAAAATGGTGTAGCTACGAGATTGGATTCCGTAGTCATTTCAACTCAGCATACAGAAGATGTGTCGCTCGAACAGCTAAGAGAGTTTGTTATTGAAGACGTTGTTAAAAAAACAATTCCTGCCCAGTGGTTTGATACCAATACGAAATTTTATATCAACCCTACCGGCCGTTTTGTGATTGGTGGGCCTACAGGTGACTGTGGTCTTACAGGTCGTAAAATCATTGTGGACACTTACGGTGGTCATGGCGCTCATGGTGGCGGAGCCTTCTCTGGAAAAGACCCATCTAAAGTGGATAGATCTGCGGCTTACGCGGCTCGAAATGTTGCCAAGACTGTAGTGGCAGCAGGTTTGGCTGATAAGTGTTTGATTCAGTTGTCTTATGCAATTGGAGTCGCTCAACCTTTATCAATCATGGTTCAAGACTATGGAACTGCGAAAGTAGATCCAAAGAAAATCGAAAAAGGAATCAGAGAGCTTTGGGATTTGAGACCAGCTGCGATTACAAAACAGTTTGATCTGCTTAAACCAAGATATCTCAAAACTGCGGCTTATGGACATTTCGGTCGAAACGAAGATTCTTTCACTTGGGAAAAAACAGACAAGGCACAAGCTCTAAAAGATTTAGTGAAATAGGTTGAATGTAGTAGATGGATCCTAAATTTATCCGAAACTTTTCTATAATTGCGCATATTGATCACGGCAAGTCGACACTTGCCGATTCTCTATTAAAAGCGACCAATTCTATTTCTGCCCGAGAAATGAAAGCGCAATTTTTAGATAACATGGAGTTGGAGCGTGAGCGCGGTATCACCATAAAAGCTCAAACCGTAAGATTGATGTTTAAATCCAGAGATGGAAATATTTACGAACTCAATCTTATTGATACTCCAGGACACGTGGATTTTAACTATGAAGTTTCAAGGTCGCTTGCTGCTTGCGAAGGAGCAATCCTTGTTGTCGACGCCGCTCAAGGTGTGGAAGCGCAAACACTCGCTAACGTTTACCTAGCTATTGATAACAATTTAGAAATTATTCCTGTTCTAAATAAAATCGATCTTCCGTCGGCAGATCCAGAGGGCGTTTGTCAGCAAATTGAAGATACTATTGGTCTCGATACTTCCGAAGCGATTATGGCCTCGGCAAAAGAAAATGTTGGCATTGTAGAAATTCTTGAAGCAGTTGTGGCTAAAGTTCCACCACCCAGTGGAGATGTAAACGGCAAGTTGCGCGCATTGATTTTTGATTCATGGTTTGATTCTTATCAGGGCGTTGTTGTTTTGTGCCGAATCGTCGATGGTGAAGTTAAAAAAGGTGATCGCATTAAATTTATGGCGACCGATAAAGATTACGAAGTTTTAAAGCTTGGTGCATTTATGCCGTTCTCGCAAGAACTACCTTCTTTAAAATCAGGTGAAGTCGGATTTATTATTTGTGGAATCAAAGACATCCGTGATGTTAAGGTTGGCGACACGGTGACGACGGCTAAGCAGCCAGCTACCGCGCAGCTAGCTGGTTTTAAGGTCGTTAAGCCAATGGTTTTTTCTGGTATTTTCCCGATTGATTCTACAGACTACGATAAGCTAAGAGATTCTCTTGATAAATTATGTCTTAACGATTCATCTCTTTCATTTGAGCCAGAAACTTCGGCTGCATTGGGATTAGGTTTCCGTTGTGGATTCTTAGGGCTTCTTCATATGGAGATTGTTCAGGAGAGACTGGAAAGAGAATTTAATCTTGATTTGATCACAACCGCTCCAAGTGTTGTTTATAACGTTACAACGACCGAAGGTGAGGATCTAAGAATTGAGAATCCAGCCTCTTTACCCGATCCAACGAAAATTGCTGAGATGTATGAGCCATATATCAAAGCCACTCTTCATACGCCGAAAGATTATGTTGGCGGTATTTTAAAGCTTTGTGAAGATAAGCGCGGAATTCAACAAAAAATGGAATTTGTTAACGCAAACAAGGTGATCATTGAATACAAGTTGCCGCTTAATGAAATGGTTATGGATTTCTATGACCGATTGAAATCGGTTTCCAAAGGGTATGCTTCAATGGATTATGAGCTTGCTGGTTATGAGCAATCGGATCTTGTAAAGCTTGATGTTCTCATTAATGGCGATCCTGTGGATGCTCTTTCTTTGATTGTTCATAGGTCTAAAGCCCAGTCACGTGGGAGAATGTTAACTGCCAAAATGAAAGAGGCAATTCCTCGTCAACAGTTCCAAATTGCGATCCAGGCTGCGATCGGTTCTAAGATCGTTGCTAGAGAAACTGTTGCTGCCCTTAGAAAAGACGTCACCGCTAAATGTTATGGTGGAGATATTTCCAGAAAGAGAAAACTCCTCGAGAAGCAAAAAGAAGGTAAAAAGCGCATGAAGCAGATCGGAACGGTCGATGTGCCTCAAGAAGCTTTTCTTGCCATTCTTAAAGTTGAAGACTAGGATTATCCTAGGAGATTCAACAGCATGGATAAAGTTAAAGCATTTTTTGCAGCATTGCTCGGTATCAAGCCTAAAAATAAAGAAAACAAAAAAGGTTCCTTCACTGATGGCGCAGGCTCGTTGGCACTGGCTGTGGGTGTGGCACTTTTCATTAGATGGGCATTGATCGAAGCCTATGTAATCCCTTCGGGCAGTATGCTTCCATCGCTACTTATTCACGATCATATTTTTGTAAACAAGTTTGTATATGGAATTCGTGCTCCATTCAGTAAGAAATGGATAGTAAAGTTTGCTGAACCTAAAAGAGGTGAGGTTTTAGTTTTTAGATATCCTCAAGATGAAAGTACTTTCTACATCAAGAGAATTATAGGTTTGCCTGGCGATGTGATTCGATACGAGGATGGAAATCTTTTTATCAATGATCAAAAGGTCGAAAAAATCGCTCCTACACCAAAGCAAGAAGAAATTATGAGCAGTGTGGCTGAGACAGACCTTCCAGGTGGCAAGGACGACTATGTTCACTATATCGAGCAGCTTGAAAATCACCCGCACAGTGCGCTTTTAAGGCGTGGTTGGTACCATATGAACGTGGGCCCGATCACAGTTCCTCCAAATAGCTTGTTTGTGATGGGTGATAACCGGGACAACTCTTCTGATAGTAGGGTGTGGAGATGGGTCCCTGAAGAAAATATCATCGGGCGAGCAATGTTTGTTTGGCTATCATGTGATGAAACATTGCCGGTTTTAACTTTTTTGTGTAATCCGCTTGAGCTTCGTTGGAAGAGATTCTTTCATTCAATTCATTAATTCTCAACTGATGAGGTCGAATGAGAAAATATACGGTCAGGTCTAGAAAGTTTTATAAGAGTTATATTGAGGCTCTTTTAATTACACTGGCAGTAGGTTTAGCGCTTCGAATTTTTGTAATAGCACCCTATAAAATTCCTACCAGCACTATGACTCCGGCTCTCCTGGCGGGAGATTATGTTTTTGTTTTTAAGTTGCCGTTTGGAGCAACTCTTCCATTTGTTGGAAAAGTCGGAGAGACTAAAAGTCTTAAGCGTGGAGATATAGTTTTATTTTCATACTCCAGAGATCCGAATACGAAATTTATAAAAAGAGTTTTAGGTTTACCGGGTGATCGAATTGAATACAAAGATCGTACAATTATTCTGAATGGAGAGGTGTTGGATTATAAACTTTTAGATTCTTCGGAGTTCCCGATGGTTAAAAGTGCTGAGGCGTTGGATTTTTATAATGAGGGGCATGTCGATGGCACTCAATATACTGTGATTTATAATAAAGATCAACGCCCTGACGAATTAGGCCCAATCGTCGTTCCGCAGGGAGAAGTCTTTTTGTTGGGTGATCACAGAGACAACAGTGATGATTCAAGATACTGGGGAATGGTGCCCAAGTCGAATTTAGACGGCAAAGCCATACTCATCTGGTACTCCGTCAATCCCGAAGCCACAAGCATCCGCTGGAACCGAATCCTAACCCCCCTCTAGGTGCCCGTCGCCTTTTGGGAACCCACCGCATCATTTCCCCCATTTTCTCAATTCCCTCGGGCTTCCCTAGACAGCTAAAATCTTTCGCCCTATGATGGGTTTTAATGTCTTTTCAAAGTCGACATTTTATTAGTCTCAAAAATCTTAAATCACAAGATGCCTATTTCCTTTTTGATAAGGCTGACGAACTGATTCCTAAGACGAAATATTCTGATAAGAACGCTTGCCTTCTTTTCTTTGAGCCATCCACTCGAACGCAAATCAGTTTTGAATTGGCTCTCCGAGATTGTGGGGTCCACGCTATTACATTTCTGTCTCTTATAAACAACAGACGCTGCCG
>JAEYZS010000194.1 GCA_023427925.1 Pseudomonadota bacterium
AGAGAAGGCATTCAACTCATCAAAAAAGAACTGACAGATCGTCCATTGATTGGATTCGTTGGAGCTCCATTTACGTTGATTTCATATTTGGTTGAAGGCGGAACATCAAAAGAATTTATCACTACAAAGAAGTTTTTGTTTCAAGATCCCGAAGGATTTAGCGCTTGCATGAGTCACCTTGCGCAACAACTTGCTACTTACCTAAAATTTCAAATCGAGTCTGGAGTTCAAGCTATTCAGATTTTTGATTCATGGGTTGGAGTGCTGTCTCAAAAGGAATACCGAGAATGCATTCTCCCACATATCAAATCTCTCATTTCAGAGGTAAAAAGAGCGCATCCTGACATCCCAGTGATCCTTTACTCTCAGCCTACAGCGCACTTGGTAGAGCTGATGGCTGAAAGTGGGGCTAACGCAATTAGCGTGGACTGGCGCACTCCTCTTTCTCAAGTTGCCAAACGCATTCCTCCAAATATTGTGTTGCAGGGAAATATTGACCCTATAGTTATGACTTTGGATTGGGAAAAGGCACAGCCACACATCCAAAAGATCCTCGATGACGCCAAGGACGCAGACATTCTTAATCGTTTTGTCTTTAACGTTGGTCACGGTGTTACTCCACATACTAATACCTCGACAGTTGCTCAAACTATTGATTACGTTCACAATTACAGATAGAATCAGTCTTAATGAAGAAAATTGCGATTCTTGGTGCCGGCATCTCTGGTTTGACAACAGCTTACCTTTTGAAAAAGAAAGGTTACCATGTCAGTGTATTTGAAAAGTCCCACCGAACTGGCGGCTACATCGGCACCCAGTACAAAGACAATTTTCTTGTTGAGGTTGGAGCTAACGGGTTTTTAAATAATGAACCTAAAACTTTAGACCTCATCAATCTCTTAGGTCTTCATGACGATCTTATTCCCTCCAGAGAAGATGCAAAAGTTCGCTATTTGTATTTCGGCGGAAAGTTAAAAGCCGTTCCTTCAAAGCCTCAAGACCTTTTGAAATCTGATTTAATCAGTTTCGGCTCAAAACTAAAAATTTTAAAAGAATCGTGGTTTCCACCAAAACCCCTTGAAAATATCTCAAAACGATCAATCTATGAGTTTTTTGAAAATCATTTTGGGTCAGAGATTTCTGAAAACATAGTCCGAACTACGATGGTCGGTATTTTTGCTGGCGATGCAAAAAATCTTTCGCTTGAAAAGTCCTTCAGTAAAATTCTTACTTTGCAAAAGGAGCATAAGAGTCTAATTAAAGGTTTGAAAAGCAATTCAACTGCACATGGAAAAGCAAACCTCATGGGCTTTAAAAAAGGAATGCAATCTCTAGTTGATAAACTGGCACAAGAACTTCGCTCGTATATTTATCTTTCACACGAAGTGACACAGATTTACAGGGAGAATAACAAGTTTATTATCAAGGCCATCGTCGATGACGACACTGAAAGCTTCAATGATTTTGATGCTGTGGTTATTACTCTTCCAGCGAAAGATATTCCTCAGCTAATGACAGAATTTGTTGAACCTTCTTTTTTAGAAAAATTTAAAACTTTCCCCGTTGCTCCTGTACGAACTCTCTCCTTTGCGTTCAAAGAAAAAATTGATTTTAAAGGGTTCGGGACACTCATCTCTCCCAATGAAGGAATGAATATTTTAGGTTTTTTACACCCTAATGATATTTTTGAAGGACGATGCCCAGAGGGAAAAGACCTTTTCACTGTCATGCTGGGAGGTACATTTAAACCTGAAGTTATGAAAATGTCGACCCAAGCTTCCGTTGAATTAGCTCTTAAGGATTTAGAAAAAATATTAGGGAAACTTCCTCCGGTCGAAGCATTTTGGATTTGGAATCACGCACCTGGAATCTCTCAGTACAATGTCGACCAAGTCGATTTTTTAAATGAAGTTGAAAAAAGATTTTCTCAAATTGAAAGAGTCTATTTGAACTCTCAAATTTTGGGCGGAGTATCGATAAACGACTGCATTCGAAAGTCCTTTGAGGTAGTCGCAAAGATTGAATCTCAAGCTTCTCTTAGATCCGGTTGCCATTCACCCAAAATGACATTTTAGGGCACCTCCTTTGTAATAATTCCATAGTGCTTTCGCATACTTAGAATTAGTCCGCATTATCTTCAATAAGTTGCAAACAGACCCCTTTTCCGAGATCACATTGACTGATTATAAAGGCACCCGAATTGCTCTAGTACCATAGCTAGCGAGAGGATAATTTCCTACTCAGGTAACCTAAAGCTCGGAATTGAATGAAAAAGTGTATTGTTGTTTTGCAAATTTTAATTCTTTTTTCGCAAAGTGCATTTGCGCAGTACACGCCTGCGCCTTCAGAAAAACCTATTTCCCGTACTGTACCTGCGGACTATCACCCAGAAACGACCTTAGTGGACAGTGCAGGCGACGTGAGAATTTACAATCAGTATCGCTTGAAAGATGGCCAAAGAGTCAAAGTTAAAGGATTTGTCGGTAAATTTGGAATTCATTCTTTCAACGACAATTTTAGGCAGCAACTTTTCGATGTCGAAAACAAGCACGAAGGAAAAGTCGAAATTATTCTAACACTCACATCCACGATGGGCGATGCAATGGTTCTTAAAAAAAGAATGGAGCTCTCAGGCAGAGTTGTGGAAATTGTCGAGCTACCAGATGAACTTCAAAGAAGATTTCTAGAAAGAGCTGAAATTGCAGCACAAGGCGGATTCAAAGAACTTTGGTGGGATACAAAAAATAAAGCCCAGGCCATTCTACATCCAATACAAACTGCAAATTATGCAGGAAGTATTTTGAAACACCAGTTCCAACGCCCGGGCTCCAAAGACATCTATCTAGCCAAATTCACGCTGACCACTATTGGCGTCACTTCAACGGGTGCAGCTCTAGGTGCCATGGCACTCGGAGTGGGAGTTGACCCAATGTTATTTGCAGTTATAACTGGTGCGCGGATGCTTCTCGGCGGAACTATGCGCGCCTATAACAGAACGATTGTGAATTTGACTCGAATGAATCTATTTGATGATATGGCAGTGAGCTCCACTGTTCAGCAAACAACCCGACGACTATCAACATTGGGTGTAGCAATGGGTCAACTCTACTACGGAATTGGCCATGCAATTATGGGCAATGCCTATCCAATAACTCAAAAACAAATTTTTTCTAATACCGCCACATCTGGCGTCATCGATACGGCAGCAGCTATTGAAAGAAACAATCGATTAAGCGATAAAGCTCGAGACAATATCTATAAGATGGGTCTTGTTGTTGGATCTTTAATAGGAGCCGTAGGGAGCATGGGATTTATAGGACCAATAGTTCTCGAATGGGGCTTTCTTCAAATCACCGCACTTCAAGCTGGCTCACTCACAATATTCTCAGCTCTCCTTGTATCCATTGTTTTTTTCACTCATCACGTCGAAATTGTTGCACAAAAATCTATTAAAGAACTTTTCAATCGTCTTAAAAGCATACAAGAGGCTCGAGATAAACGATTAGCTGAGGAACGCGCTGCTGCAGAGAAACGCTTACTTCAACGTCTGGAAAGACGGCAATTAATGGCTCAATCTCTGGATAATATTCGTTTAGCTGCAGCTAACAGAAGAGCCAATGCAATGGCTTCTCAAATGTGCGCAAATTTATTTAAAAAGTAATCCAGAGTTGACTCAGGTCTTTATTTTCATCTAACGTTTTAGTATGAAACTTTTAATTTATTCTTTATTTTTAGCTCTTTGTTTTACAATCTTTTCTTGCTCACACAATCCGTACGATGCATTTGAAGAAGTTCAGGTGGGAAATGATAAACAAGAAGTTCTTCAAAAGGTAGGCTCACCTTTGAGATCTAAGTTCCAAAATGGCAAAAATATTTGGACATACCGATTCTATGACAAGAATTCGGACACACTTATATATAAGGATATCGTTTTAGACTCCACCAAAGTAATTGAAATCCGTGACGCCAAAGATACAAGCATTAAAGAAATTCAGGAAAAAGAAAAGATCGTAGAAGAAAGCATTAAAAAAGAAAAGACAACCACGCAGACACCTCCAGCAAAGTCCAAGCCTGTAATCGACGATGCTTATATAGACAAATCCCTCAAGGAAAACAAAAAAGACACTTTTGTTCCTGTTGAATAAATAAAAAAAGCAGCTGGAACCTTTTGCTCACAACTGCTTTTTTATATTCTTAAACTTTATTACTTTTCTTTAGATAAGAATTTTTCGATTGTCTCAAGACCAAGACGAACTCCAAATCCTGTCACATCAGAGTCTACAATTCCCAGCCCACCCGTATTCTCTTCTGATGAAACGTCAACATGAAGCCATGGGATGGATTCCTCAACAAATTCAGCTAAGAATGTTGCTGCCAAGATATGGTCGGGACCTGGTTGGTTTTGGCATTGTTTAATGTCTGCTACATCTGACTTAAGCATCTCTCGATAGTCTTCACCCAAAGGGAAAGACCACACTCTCTCTCCAGAAATATCGCCAGCATCAGTTGCCACTTTCACGAGTTTTTTGTTGTTTGAAAACACAGCGGATCTCGCTGTACCTATCGATCGAACAGCCGCTCCAGTCAACGTCGCATAATCAATTATCAGATCCGGTTTTAACTCAGAAGCATAACAAAGAGTATCTGATAAAACCATGCGTCCCTCTGCATCCGTGTTTACAACTTCAATACTCATTCCATTCATAGCTTCAACAACGTCATTTGGTTTAAACCCAGTTGGTGAAATATGATTTTCAGCAATTGCAAGCAAGCCGTGAATTTCATATGGGAGCTGCAATTGAATTAAGCTTTCAAATAAAGCCAATGCAATCGCCGAACCCGTCATATCTCGATGCATACTAAACATGTATGAATCAGGCTTTACATTGTATCCTCCAGTATCAAAACACAAACCTTTTCCAACGATACAGATCTTGCCTTGAGATTTATTTTTTGGTTTATACGTCAAATGCGCGATTCCACCTTCAGTATTAGGATCGGCGCTGATAACTGCTAAGAATGCTCCTGCATTCATATTTTGGAGTTTTTTTGCATCGATAAATCTAAAGATATATTTACCTTTTTGAGCACGTTGATGCAAAATATCTTGGTACTTTGAAGGATTAAGAATATTAGATGGCATCGATGCTAATGTTCTCACTAGGTTGTTTGCATCACCAAGTATTGTACCTTTACTGGTGAGGCCCGCTAACTCCGATTCTTTGATTTGTGTTTGGATGAAAGTCTTTCTCTTTAATTCTTTCTTTTTTTCTGAAGCTTGTTCCTTAGCTTTTTTCCCGTATACAGGAGCCTTCCACTCACTGACTTTGGCAAGTGTTGCATAAAAGTCAGTAATGCACTCCTGATGAGCTTTAGATACAGCCTCTAAATTGAGGATCACGCTACCTTTTGTATCTTTTAAAAGAGAGAGCAGAGACTTTCTAATGGCAACTTGGAGTTCAAAAGCTTTAAGACTCTTTTTTAGAATCAGGATAACAATCTGAATACCAGCTTCGGTTTCAAACTGAAATTTCTTGTAATATTCGTATTTCTTAAAAGATTTGAATTCCTTTAGCTTGTCTTGAATTCTTTTCTTAAATTCTTTCGTAAAAGACTGCGATTCGATGTTCTTAATGACCTCAGTCAAAGTGTCCTCATAAGATACCTCGACAATAATTTCTATTTTATCTTTTAGGTCTTGCGATTTTTTTACTATTTCAAAATCCATGGTGCTCCTCTAAAACTTCTACTCATTGTATTTCTTTTTTACGTTCTGGTAAACATCTGAAAGCAATTTATTAATTTCGTCTTCAAACTCTTTTATGGATTTCTCATCATATCTCCTGTACTTCTTTTCAAAAGCACCGGTTTTTTCTGGATGTTCGTAGCGAATATGATGGTATTCCTTATTGAATTTTTGAATCGTATCTTTTCTTTCTGCTAACAACTTCTGAATCTCTTCAGCAAGTAAATGCGTTGTTGCAGGGTCTTTTGTTTCATTCTTTTCTTTTAATTTAACTTTGATATCTTTTTCGGCAGCAAAAATCTTACCCTGTAACTGCTGTAGGCTTGCTTCATGCTTTGTGTAGTCGCCGTCGGCCAAAAGGTGAGAGGAAATCAACACTAAGAACAAAAATAAAAATTTAATCACAACTCGCTCTCCTCTCCGGTAAGCTCCGAGCGCTGTACCCATTCCATATCTACAGGTAAGTGTTTAATTTTTGAAACAATTATCGATACTTTAATGGGATTTAAATCTTTTAGCTCTAAAGTTGGCAGGGAAAATTTGAGGTTCGCAATATCAATATTAAGCCGTCGGTCTCTCAAAACCTCAAGGATTTCATCTTTAATATCTTCAGTATCAATATTATTTATCTTTAAACTGTAGATGAAGGCACCTTGCTTCAGGGATGAATTTTCAGAATTGGCAAACTGATTGATCTCTTCTACCATATCTAAATTTGAATCCTGAGTCTCGTCAGAAGATTGCTCATTAACAAAAGCTTCAGCGGTAGCAAGCTTTTCAGGTTGCAATTCTAAAGTTGGCGTTACTAAAACTTCGGGCTCTGAAACAGGATCCAGATCATCCAAAGAAGGCCCTCCCCAACTCTCGCTCGGCTGCTCTCCTTGCAAAGAGGGTTCAGGTGCTTGTGGCACTTCACTGCCTACATCAAAGGTTTCTACATTGATA
>JAEYZS010000312.1 GCA_023427925.1 Pseudomonadota bacterium
GTGCATAGAAAACACTGTAATCCATTCCTAAACAAAAAATAAGAATTGTCGCCAATATGTTGAACAAATTTAAGTGATTAAAAATAAACATGGATATTACCAAGGTAAAACAAGCGGCCGCTGTAGGAGGAAAAAGGACTGTAAAAGCCTTAAGCTTAAATACACAAAGTAAAACTATTAATAACAGTATAAAAACCCATAAAAACTGCTTTATTACAGTTTCCCTTAAGCTTTTCATGACCGAAGTGAGATCAGAAGCCTTATCAACAAATTGAATATCGTTATTTTCAAAGTTTTTAAATACAGCTACATCGGAGGCTCCTAAGATATTCATTACCGAATAGTAATAATTGTCCACCTTCCCCAACCAGTTCGAAGAAATAGGAAGGTTTGTCGCTCTCTTCAAAAAGTCCCCCAATTTTAGTGGTTCCGAGCTGAGTTTAAGATTAAATTCGCCCTCATAATCAATGCCTCGAAGAAACTTCATCATCGTGGGCTCAAGCTTTTTATAGGCAGCTATGCTCTCAATTTGTTTTTTTGCACTTGGAACATAATTAGAAATGGAAAGTGTTGTTACATCCCCGACACCTTCCAATTGAGATGAAAGCAGCTCTTCTTTTTGTAATAGCTCTTCTGGAGTTTCTGCTCTTACTATAAAGTAGGATGACGGTCTATTTCCTCCAAGCAGACTGAATACCTTCACTTCATCAGACTTTAAGGTGGCATCTACGTTTTGTAATAGCCGAACATCATCATTGAAGTTAAATCCTCCGCTTATCAGATATCCTACGCCAATAACTAGAACTGTACCAATCAAGATCGACGATTTAACAACTCTATTTGTCGAATATCGAAGTCTTGTCACCCACGAAAAGCGTCCAGGATTTAAAGGCTTTAATGGTAATATTGGGAAAAAAGCGAGGACAGTGAGATAGGTGGTAAATATTCCTGCAATTGTAAATATCGAAAGCTGCTTTAACACCACAAGATCTGTAAAATAAAAACAAAGATAAATTAATAAATTAGTCAAAAATCCAATACCAAGCGCGGATTTAATTTTAGTTATTGCATCTTGGCTCGATTTAACATTTCTATCGTAGCTCTTTGAGAAAAAATGAGTGCAGTAGTCCGTTACAATACCCAGCACACTGATTCCCAAGAGAACGCTTAGAATATGAAAGGACGAATATACAAAGAGGACTGCGATGATTCCAGCTGCTACGCTCACAACGATGGTCAACATACTTATCGCCACAGGTACAAGGGATAAAAAACTCCAAATCAAAAGGGCCAACACAGCAATAAAGGAGAATGTACCGTAGAAATTGGCTTCATCCATGGATTTTGTACTCCCGAATGCAGAAAATAGCGAGGCCCCATAGGCGTAAAAATTTATGTTCTTCTGTGCTAAGCTTGCCTTAGAGGTTTCGTAATACTCGATGAGTTGCTCATTAAAAGTGAAGGAATCCTTATTAAGATTTATTCGAGCAAATATACCGATATCGTCATTTTGCTCTGCAATCATATAGCCATTGTCGGGTTTAACCGCAAAGTTTCCCGAAATTTTTAAGAAATAATCACGAAATAGCCCAAGCGGATCACTCCTCACTTGGGAAGTGAAGCCCACGGGCGAATAAAGGGAGCTTAAAGCTGTATTAAATATCTCATTGGTTTGACCACTTTGAGCGCGCTCGATTTGGTCTTGGGTGAGGAGCTTATTCCTATTTGAATAAAGATATTGCGCAAGTTCCTCTTGGACTGCTCCGTCAAATTTCCATTGAACCGATGAAAAGACCTCAGACCCTTTTTGAAAATGGTCTTCCACTTCTGATATCAAACGATCTTTGTCTTTACCTACAAAGAATACTAGAAGTTCATTTTCAAAATGATCTTCGTAATTGGCATTGGCGACATAAAAAGATCCCCTTTCCTGGTACTTGGGGAAAATTTTTAGAAAATCAGTCTCTATATTTACTCCACGATACAATACTACAGCCCCGCTCACCAACACAATGACAATATAAATTGACCACAATATAAGTAAGGAAGGCTTTTTCACCTCAGCCCCTTTATGTTTTCAAAATTGATCAACGTCACATTGCGGCTCTTTTCTGTCACCTCCACCGAACGTACGAACTCGTCACCATGAATAACTACACTTTGAATGGCCTTTTTGATTAAGCTGTCTTTGGGATCGAGGATAAGTTTCCATACCTTGCCTTCTTCACTCACTTTATAATTGAAATGCTTTTCGATGAGCTTTTTGTCTCCAGAGAAGACACTCATAAAACTCGAACTAAACGCAAAGACAACAGGCTGATTGGACTTTGTCAAAGTCTGCTCCTTACCATCAACACCTTTTTGAACAATTTTATCTGGAGTCATCATCATTTCTAAAGCAAATGGTACTTTCTGATTCCAAGTCAGATTGAGCGGAAATTTAAAGGTAAACTGACCTTGCGATTTTAATTCTATATTGAGATCCTTTAAAGATCTCGTTTGATCAAAGTCACCGGTCACGGTTTTGTAGCGAGTAAGATTGTCGCGAATTTTATCAAACGTATCGGACCTTCCTAGAATTGGAAAAAACACGCACATTAGTAGTGATGTAATAAATAGTTTTATCTTCACAATTGGATTTCTTGTTTTTGTATAACTGAGATGAGGCCTCTTAGGTCTTTATCTAATTGGCGATCTTCATTTATAAACGGAATACTTTTAAAAATGTTGTTTTTAAATTCCATGAGCGACGGGCCAACCATAGACTCACTAATCTCACCACTTCTAAGTCTCAATTCCAAGGCCTGCGCACTTGCAATTGCAGTTCCTGCGAGGACTTGCTCTGTTAATTCCAACGCTCGAATGCAATCACGAGCCGAAATTGTTCCCATGCTGACCTTGTCTTGATTGTGACACTCAGTAGATCTTGAGAAAACACTTGCTGGTAAGCTGAGCTTAAGAGCCTCGGCAGTCCAAGCGGATGTACCAATTTGAAGGGCCTTAAGACCGTGATTGATACTTTTCTTTTGAGTAGCTCCGGAGAGATTAGGTGGCAATCCATTGTTGAACTTTATATCAACGAGAAGAGCAAATTGACGATCCAATAGATCAGCCACATTCGCGATGAGAACTTTCATGCTGTCCATAGCAAATGCAATATGACCACCGTAGAAGTTTCCACCGTGAATGATTCTTTCTTTTTCACCATCAATGAGCGGGTTATCGTTAGCACTATTGAGTTCTGTTTCGATCAATGTTCTAAAAAAATAGAGTCCATCTTGCAATACTCCGATCACATGAGGCGCGCAGCGGATCGAATACCTATCTTGCAACCTTGAACGCTTGGACATAATAAACTCATCACTAAACGCTGCACGAATCCATTCAGCGATTTGAGCTTGTCCCTTATGTGGTTTTGCTTCAAAAAGAAGCTCATCAAAGTGATGGGGATTTCCCATCAACGCTAAAGAATTTGCGGCAGTGATTTTACTTGAAAACTGACAAAGGTACTCCGCTCTCTTAAACGCTAAACACGCCAATGCTGTCATAACTGCCGTACCATTCATAATGGCAAGACCTTCTTTGGGCTTTAGTCCAACGGCTTGAATACCAAGCTTTTTATATAGATCTGAAGTCTTATGAGTTTGATTTTCATAAAATACTTCTCCTTCACCGAGTGCTGTAGCAGCCATATACGATAGAGGTGTCAAGTCCCCGCTAGCCCCTACTGAACCCTCTTTTGGAATTCGAGGAGTAATACCTCGATTAATCTGATCTACAAAAAATTGTAGCAATTCATAACTTACTCCCGATACTCCACGCACCAAAGATGCAACTCTTGAAATCTGAATCGCCCGAGACTCTTCCTCTGAAAAATAGTCACCCAACCCACAACCGTGGTAGCGT
>JAEYZS010000274.1 GCA_023427925.1 Pseudomonadota bacterium
TATCTGGAGAAAGGAGTTTCCCGTGTGCGATGAGCTTTTCAAGTTGTTCTTTTACTGTTCTTAAAAGAGCTTCTGCTTCCACGTCTGGAAATGTGACCTGCGTTTCTTCGATTTTTTCTACACCGACCTCAAAGAAAGGTTCGGTTTTGTCATACTTTTTAATTTTACCTTTTCCAACGCCTTGGATGAGGAGCTTTACGCGACCGTCAGAGAGCTTGCGAGTTCTCATGATCATTGCAATAGTTCCTACTTCATATATTGAATCAGTTGTCGGATTTTCTTCTGCGATTTCTTTTTGAGAAGCTAAGAAAATAAATCTATTTCTTGCAACAGCTTCCTCAACTGCATTGATTGAACTTTCTCTTCCTACAAAGAGAGGTATAATCGTATTAGGGAATACAACAAAGTCCCGAACAGGCAGAAGTGGCATTTTTTCAGGTACATCTAGCAGCTTGTTGTCATCGGCGTTCATTCAATCCTCCACTGATTTTTGAGATTCAAATCTCTCAAAAGATTTATCGGAGGTATTTAATGCGCCTTTAAGACTATCTTTGTAAACTCTCTCTTAGTTTAGCACCTTCGAACGATAATCTTGTCCAAGGTATAGTTAATAGACGATTTGTTTCTATAGGCTGCTCAGTTTCTTCGCAAATACCAAAATCACCAGACTCAAGTCTGTATAATGCAGATTCAACTTCTAGCAGTTGTTTACGCATTCTGTTTTGGAATAAAAGCCACTGATGTTCATTGATGGCTCTGAGATTTTGGTCGCCAAAATCTCCAGAAGTTTCTTCGACTTCAGGAGGACGGCCATTCATTTTCAGTTTATTTAAAAGTTCTTCTTTTTCTGAAATTAATTTTTCTTTACAAGCTTTAAGAATTTTCTCTGGCATAATGTCGTTCGCTGTATCTGTCTTTTTCTTAACTGTTTTCGTTGCTGTAGCCATTTAAAGAGCCCCTTCTTTTAAACGTTTCCAAAGGGAGGTTTAGTTTGGCTTTGCCTTCATTGCAATAAAAAAAACAGAGCGCGTAACGCTCTGTTTTATCTCAAACCTTATGACTATAATTTAATCAACTCTTCTTTGATATTGTGGAGATTCTCGAGTTTCAGCTCCTTCTATACTCAATCGAGTCCAAGGGATAACCAACAATCTCTCGGACTCGATTGGCTCATCTGTTTCTTCACAAATTCCGAATACACCCATTTCTATTCGATAAAGAGCTGATTCAATTTCCAAAAGAGTCTCACGAAGTCTTTTTTGCGTGAGCAAAGCATCTTTTTCCGCCAAGATTCTCATCGTTTGATCGGCCTCATCTCCCCCCTTGTCATCAGAAAAAGCTGATAACATTTTTTGGGCGTCTCTATAACGATTCAATATTTCTTGTTTGGTTTCAATTAGCTTCCCTTTACAAATTTTCACCAGCTCTGGTGTAATCATATCTTTCCCCCCACGTTTAAAAATCCTTTTAGCCTATCAAGCATCCATGCTCTAAAACCCTGAATGTTTGTCCAGGGTTCTTGGCAATATGACTTCAAACGTCGAAAGAAAGGTTAGGAAGACGGGATTATTTCTTTTTATTGGAGCTATTAGTAGGAGCAGGGGTTGCAAGTGCTTGATCTAATGTACGAATTTTCCCTTCGCTAATTGTTAATGCTACGATCGGGCGAGAAAAGTCGCGTGACGATTGGCTATCAAGCGTATTAAGGGCCCCTTTTACTGACCGTAAACTCGCAAGTTTCATTTGCAGCTCGGAGCGCGAGCTTACGCCAGAAACAGCTTCTCGTAAGATCAAGGCCGTATCGTAAGCTTGAAGATCAAAGAGGTTTGGCGCTTTTCCAAAATGCTTCGAGTATCTTTTGTAAAAATCAGAATTTGTAAAGGAAGTATCTTGATTTAAGAAGCTATCAACAAAAATAATTGATTTAGCAAAGTTTCCAGAACGCTCGATAACTCCAGAAGTATTCCAAATGTTCGTCCCCAATAATGTAACGTCTTTTACTTCTAAGAACGAAAGCATTGCAGCTATTTGTCCGAGAGCTCGGGTGTTGTCAGGAATAAATAATGCTTGGAAATCTACAATTGGCGGTAGCAAATCTCTTGGAGGCTCATTTCTTGCGGACTTCGGAGCCTTTTTTTGCCATTCCTCAAGAAGAGATTTGTATTCATGGGAGCGATCATCGGTGTGAAATGTCCCAATCAACTTTTTAATGGAGGCACGGAAGTCCGTTTCTTTTGGATCATAAGATTGTGCTGCTCGTATTTGTCCACCAGAACGTTGAACTGCATCCCAGAATAGATTTGCGTATTCATTTCCGTATGCATCTTCCGGATAGAGTATTGCAAACTTAGTAAATCCAAGTTTTTGTGTTGCGGTTTGAACGATATAGTCCACTTGCATTTCGCTGGTGAGAGCATTTCTAAAAATAAAATCACCAATCTGAGTGATTCCCGATTTTTGGGAAAGCACAATTGTTGGAACTCCCAATGCCTGCGCTTTAGACGAAATGTTTGTTGCTGTTTTACTTTGCAGGCTTCCAATAATTGCCACCACTTGATCTTCTACGACGAGCTTCTCAACAGCTCTTCTTGCATCAAGGTATTTTCCTTCGCTGTCGATTACGGCGAGGCGAATACTGGATTTTTTATCAAAAATTCCAAGTCCTAGCTGAATAGAGTTTAATACGCTCTGACCAATAGCTGCGTTTTTACCGCTTAATGGGAGTATGACACCAATGGTCCGAATGTCGACTCGAGACCTAGCATCCAATTGACGAATAAACTCGCGAGAGCTCTCAGACAGATCGCTATCGGGATTCAAAGAAATCACTCGAGCAAAATGCGATCTTGCTTTAGAGAAATCAGATTGCTCAAAGGCAACACTTCCCAATCGATAATGGATATTTGCATGAACAAATTCTAGACGAGAATTGTCTAAAACGTTATCTAGATCCTGCGGTCGGACCAGTGAGTCTACGATAGATGTTGCGCGAATCTTGTAACCAATTTTGGCCTGAGGATCTTGAGAAATTTTATACATCTCCGCTAATGTTTCCAACTGCCCCAGCGTATCTTGTTCGAGTTTTAAAAACTCAACTCTGTAGTGTAAAAGCTCAGCTCTTTCGTTGGGCGTAAGAGCGCCATATCTTAAAGCATGATTCAGAATACTTTTGGCCTGATCATTATTTCTCTGCTGGAGGTGAGTACGAATAACTTTTGTGTAGATTTCTCCCTCGAAAGGCTCTTGATATTCGTTGTTTATGATAAACGAATAAGCATTTAATGCCTGATCGTGCTTACCGTTTCGAAGATAAAAATCGCCAGCAATTTTTGCTGCCTCGGATGCCGTAGCGGTTTTAGGATATTTTTGAATTAAAGCCTCGAGTCTTTTCAACGCTCTTGAAGGATTTTTAGTAAGATCCTTTTTAGCTAAAGCAAATTCTTTTTGAACGCTGGCGTCCGCCTGTGGAGGAGGATCTCTTTTTACCGGCTTAGTCGTACAGGAAACAAAGATTAGACATAAAACTAGAACGACAAAAGACTGAATGGATTTCATCAATACATCCTTGGCTGGTGAATTAAGAGAGTTTTGCTTTGAATTCTTTCATCAGAAGGTAATCCTTCTCGGAAAGTGATTCGAAAAACTCTCGTTCCTTCTCGTTAAGATTACTTGGAATATCAACGAGAACTTTTATATATTGTGACCCATAATTACCTGAGCTGTCATTAGGAAAGCCTTTGTTTTTTAGACGAAAAACTTTTCCTGATGGAGTCATCGGTGGAATTGTGAGCATCACGCGGCCAGTTAAGGTTGGAACCTCTAGACTTCCGCCAAGTATTGAAATGTGAAGTGGAATGGGAAATTCGACCCATACGTCGTTATCACGCAATTCAAAGAGAGGATGTCTTGCAACGTGTATAATTACAAATAGATCTCCGCTGGGCCCTCCGTTATCGCCTTCATCACCCTCTTGTGCGAGTTTAAGTTTTTGTCCAGACTTAACTCCGCTAGGCAGTTTAACGGAAATTTTTGCTGCTTTATCTGTGCCATTTCGTTTTCTCAAAAAGTGAATTATTTTTTCTCCACCTTTGAGTGCATCTTCGAGAGAAATCGATAAAGTGTACTTTAAGTCGGCACCTCGACGAGGACGCACCTTGTGAGTTGCGCCACTTTGAAAAAACTCTCCAAACAACTCTGAAAATAAATCTTGAAATGAATCTTTTCCAACACCGCCGTATGCCGCTTTAGCAAATCCGTCAAACGGGTTTCCCGAGCCGGGTTGTCGGAATGGATCAAAGCCATGAAAGTGCTGAGCATAAGAGGGGTTGCTGCCAAACTGATCGTAAAGCTTTCTTCTTTTTGGATCTTTAAGTGTTTCATAAGCGCGAGAGATCTCTTTAAACTTATCTTCCGCGGCTTTGTCATTTGGATTTTTATCGGGATGATACTTTAAAGCAAGCTTTCGGTAAGCCTTCTTGATCTCATCTTCACTGGCTCCCTTATTAATACCTAATATTTTATAAAAATCTTCGTATTTTGACATACAACCTTAAGAAGCACTGCCCTCGTCTTTTTTGGGCTCTTCTGCTACGATCACGCGGCCGGGTCGAACCAGTCGGTCATGGAGCTTATAGGGCTTCGTGAAAACTTTAGAAATTGTTCCAGGAGAATACTGATCCGTAGGCTCTGTACCCATAGCTTCATGAAACGAAGGATTAAAAGTTTCACCAAGTGCTTTAACCTCTGATACACCAAAACGATTCAGCACACTTTTGAATTCATTTGCAATCATATTGATTCCGTCTGAAAAGCTTTGGACGTTTTCTGCAGTGAGTTCCATGGACATTGCTCTTTCAAAATTATCTAATAGGTCGAGCAGCGCTACGACCATATTTTCTGAGCCGTACTTTATGATATCAGATCTCTCTTTTATCATTCTCTTTTTATAATTTTCAAAGTCCGCCTTGAGGTAAAGCATATCACTTTGTAGCTTTTCAATCTGAGCTTTCATCTCTAAAGCATCATTTTTTTCTGTAGACTCAGCACTAGCTTCTTTGGAGCTATCTGGTGAATCAGCTTTTTCTGAATTTTCAGCATTTTCCGTTGAATTAGTATCTTCCTTTTTTTCTTCGCTCACTTCGAGTCTCCTTAAAATTCAGTTACACAATCAAAAGTCTAATATAGGTCTTCTTTAAGAAACGTCAACCGCTCAAAGACCAGATTGCTGAGAATTTTTCCTTCGCGTGTCAGAGTGTAAACAGCTCCGTTTTTTTGAAGCAGGCCTTTAGATATTAGGCTTTCTAGCTCCTTTATTAAAAAAGCCGGTATTTGTGAATATTTTCTCTCAAATTGGTTTAAATCCAATCCGGACATTCTGCGCAAAGAAGTATAACAATATTCCGTCATTGACTGGTGTTCTTCTAAAAACTCCACTTGGTTTTCTTTAAGGCCATCATAAATATTTTTAGTCTGATTCAGGCTGCGTACATATTTTTCATATCCATCATAGGATTTTGGATTCCAAAACCTAATGCCCCATGGAGCTTTATTGTCACCTAAGAAGGAGTGCGATCTTAAGCCAATTCCCCAATAAGGCTGATCGGTCCAATAGATCAAATTGTGCTTGGATTGAAATCCCTCTTTGGCATAATTTGAAATCTCATATCGTTTAAGAGCATTCTTTTCTAAGGACTCATCGATGAATTCAAACATTTTAATTTGGACTTCGTCGG
>JAEYZS010000311.1 GCA_023427925.1 Pseudomonadota bacterium
CCTTTAAGCGATATTCCAACATAAATTCTGGCTCGTTCTTCCGTCTCCAGATTTCACGAACTATATCTTCACTCAATCCTTTGGGTAGTTCGTCCACTTCAATTTCTGTGACGAACCCATATTTATAATCATTTTTTGCAATATACTTATTATCCAATTTTAATTCCTTTGAACTACTTCCAGAGCCTGCGAATGAACAACTGATTTTACTGTACTTGGTTCCAACAAATCCGAAACAAACACTGTTTTGTAAAATTCAACTATCTTGTCATTGAGCAATCCAATGGGAGAAACAATGTTACATGATTTCGAAAGATCGCACGCATGCGCATCTTGAATGCACTTCACTAGCATCAGCGGACCTTCAATCACTTCAATGAGCTGATAGAGACTCACCTCGTTTAAATTTTTTAATAAATGATAACCGCCTTGAACGCCTTGGATGGATTTCACAATGCCAACTTGATTCAGCGCTTGAAGAACGCGAGAAACTACATCAAAGGAGATGTTGTATTGATTGCTGATTTCTTTTGCAGATGTTAATGACCCTTCACTTTTTTGACTAAGGTGCTTTAAGGAGATCAGGCAATATTCCATTTTTCGACTTAGCTTAACCATTTTTTCTCCCGCCAATATTAACTTCATGAAAAGATTCAGAAGTTTGGGCTTGAAGCCTTTTTCTCAATTCATTTTCAATTTGTGTGGCGTGCCTCGGTTGTACAGAAGATCTATATATAAGTCAATTTTAGTCTTATATCGGAGTAATTTTATAAGTATCTATAATTATTACACTTTACTCGAAGCGCAAGATCTGGCTCACATTCTAGTAAATGGTGTCCATGGATGCCTTAACACCTTATTATGATTATCTTTTAACAAATGGGGTTCTCAAGATGAAAAAGTTAATCAACACGACACTAGGAGTATTGGTATTTTTTGGATTTGCTTGGCTATGTTTAGTCATGTACGGGCAGACGAAAAAATTCGAACCTAAAGAGAATTCTTTTTTCACTTCGGAGTTTGAAGTGATTGCTCACAGAGGTGGGGCCATTGAAGCGCCAGAAAACACACTGTTTGCCTTTGAGCAAGCTGTAGGCATTTCTCCTAAGGTCATCTTGGAGCTCGACGTTCATTACACGAGCGATAAACAAATTGTAATCTTTCATGATAGAACTTTAGATCGAACGACAAATGGTACTGGGGAAATTAAAAACCACACCTTAGAAGATCTGCGCAAACTAGATGCTGCTTACCATTTTAAAGATCAAAATGGCGAATACTCTCTCAGAGGTAGAGGAATTCAGATTCCCACAATTACAGAGCTATTTGATAAGTACCCCGACACGCGAATGATTATAGAGATCAAACCCAATAGTCAGGATCTTACAAAAGAAGTTTACGAATTGGTGAAAAAATATAATCGTCTCGACAAAACGATTCTTGGCAGCGAACACTCAAAACTGATGCATTATTTAAGAGCACTAGATAAAGATGCTCTTACTACCGCAGGTCAAGACGAAGTTCTAAGAACTCTCATGCTACTCAATCTCAATCTCGCTGCATTTGATTCGATGAAGGCAGATGCTTACTGTATTCCTGAAAAGCACTCGGGAATTCAAGTGTTGAGCTCAAAACTTCTCGAGCAAATCAACAAGAGGGGGAAAAAAGCGTACATTTGGACCATCAATGAAACTGAAGAAATGGAGCGGTTATTAAAAGAAAACGTCCACGGAATCATAACGGATCGTCCCAAAGCTTTGACCTCGCTACTTCTTCCGCTACAATAATCTAACTTTTCAAAAGGGGATTTTCATGAATACAGCGGTAAATACAGGTGCATGGCATGCGATTACATCGGCAGGCTTTGTTGTTCAACTCACTTTATTGTTACTTGTTGTTATGTCAGTTGTGTGTTGGGCAATTATTTTTCAAAAGAAAAAACAATTCAAAGAACTTGAGCAAGCAGACGACGAGTTTTTAGACGTATTCTGGAAAGCTAACTCTTTAGATGAAGTTTATGATGATATCGAAAAGTATGGCGCAAGTCCCGTAGCTCAATCTTTTAAAGCAGGCTTTAAGGAACTGCAAAGACTTGCGGAGTCCGATCTCGCTCAAAAAGTTCCAGGAGGAGAATCAACTCCGAAACTGGCGGGTTTAGATAACATTGCAAGAGCCCTTAGAAAAAGTACTGATCTTGAAATTGCTAGCTTTGAACACCGACTAAGCATTCTAGCTACCACTGGAAGTACTGGCCCCTTTATTGGTCTGTTTGGAACAGTTTGGGGTATCATGGGTTCGTTTCAAAAAATCGGTGCGACCGGAATGGCAAGTCTTGCAGTAGTTGCTCCCGGAATTGCAGAAGCGCTGATTGCAACTGGCGTAGGCTTGGCAGCAGCAATCCCTGCGGTCGTTGCTTATAACCACTTTCTAACAAAAATAAAAAAGCGTGAACTCGAACTTTCTAATTTTAATTCTGATTTTCTAAATATCGTTAAAAGAAACTTTTTTAAAGATCAATAAGAGGGTTTATGGCATTTGCTCAATCCGATGGTGGTGAAAAAAAATCGAGAGTGGCTCTCAGTGAAATCAACGTTACTCCGCTTGTCGACGTCATGCTCGTACTTTTGATTATCTTTATGGTGACAGCGCCGATGATGCAGCAAGGATTCGAAGTTGATCTTCCACAGAGTGCTGCTGCTGGAGTGGGCGTGACAGAAGATCCGCTACTCTTAGTGATTCAAAAAAATCGTAAAATCTATTTAGGCACGGCCCAGATCGCAATGAATGATATCAGCAAAAAAATTGCTGCGATCATGGAAACGCGTAAAAACAAGCAAGTCAATATACAGGCTGACAAGTCCGTAGACTATGGGGTTGTTGCAGAAACGATGGGTGAATTAAAGTCTGCCGGTATACATGCCATTGGACTTATCACTCTACCGAAAAGTGAGTAATAATGCTGGAAAAGTATTTTAATTTGGAGCCCGATCTCAAAAAGATGCTCTTTCTTTCCCTCGCATTTCATGCGGGTGTTGTTTTTATTTTCACAATTAAAATGACTTTTTTTACTGATGTTCCTAAGTATGAGCCAGCAATTCGTGTCGACCTCGTTGGACTACCGGATAAAAGAACTCCAGATAAACCTCTCGCTCCCGCGGCTCCGAAACCCGAGCCGGTAAAAGAAGTCGCAAAGCCTCAAGAGCAAAAACCAAAGGTAGAAGAAAAAAAGGTCGAATCCAAAACCAGCACAGTTTCTCAGAGCGATGCACTAAATAAATTAAAAGCACAATCTGCAATCGAAAAATTAAAAAACACAAAAACAGAAAAACCAGTCCAAAACTCTGGAGAATCTAAACCACAAACCGATGTCATCAAGGGCAACGCCATTCAACCAGGTACGTCGCTTCGCGGTTTATCAAAGATTGAGTTTGACCATTATATTGGCTCTCTCGACGCTCACGTCAAAAATAACTGGGCGTTACCTGAGTGGATGATGTCACAAGGACTTAACGCTGAGGTCTATATCAAGATTGATAAGAATGGCCACGTTATTGAAAGAAAAATCACAAAAAAATCTGGCAACGCTGAGTTTGACAACTACGCTCTGTCAGCAATCGAAAAATCCAATCCATTTCCTCCGCCACCTGAAAAGTTCACCGATCTTGTTGGCATTCAGGGCATTACGTTTGCATTCCCATAGTAAATTGAATAGAATTTTTTAGGTCTTATTCTAACTTAACTTTATCAAGGGGACTTGTATGAAATTGTTCTTTAGAATTTTTGTTGTTTTATTGGTTTTCGTTTCCCTACCAACAAACTCTCAAGACAACACTATCTACATTAAAGTCGGAGATGCTAAAGTCAAAAAAAGCTTGATGGCTCTCCCTCCATTCCAATTTCAAGGAACTCCATCGAAGCATCCAAACTTTCGATCTGTCGGCCAAGAGCTCTTTAATGTCTTTTATAACGATCTCGACGTGAGCGCTTTTTTTCAATTCATTAATCAAAATGCATTCCTAGAGGACACTCAAAAAGTAGGGTTGAAGCCAGCACCGGGAGAACCGGGAGGATTCAATTTTGAAAATTGGAAAAAAATTGGCGCAGAATTTCTGGTTCGCGCAGCATATCGAATCGAAGGAAAAAATCTTTTTCTTGAAGCCTATGTTTATCAAGTTACTCTAGCTCGCGTGGTGTTGGCCAAGACATATAAAGGAACCGTGAGCGATGCTCGTCTGATTGCTCACACTTTTTCTAATGATTTGATAATGGCTCTTACTGGGAGGCCTGGATATTTCACATCTAAAATTGTAGTTTCATCGGATCGCGCTGGTGGAAAGTCAAAAGAGATTTTTGTAATGGACTGGGATAGCGCAAATCCACAAAGAATTACATTTACTCGCAATATCTCCATTTCTCCGAATTGGTCCCCAGATGGAAATTCCATTGTTTACACAACGTATACTTATCACAAGAATGCCAAAATGGTGAATACAGATCTATTGAGCTATGATTTAAAATCTAAAAAAAGATTTTTATTATCATGGCAAAAAGGGATCAATTCAGGGGGAACATTCTCACCTGATGGTAAGTACGTTTTTTTAACAAATTCAAATAACGACAATCACGATATTTTTAGAATTAACGCGGCCGACGGAAAAAATCGCTTACAGATTACAAAAAGTCGCTTAGGCCAACTCAACGTTGAACCGTCAATCAGCCCCGATGGCAAAAAGATAGCGTACTCATCTGATAGAGACGGAAAACCGATGATCTATGTGATGAATATTGATGGTTCAAACAATAAGCGGGTGACTTATGCTGGTAATTACAACTCTTCCCCGCAATGGTCGCCGGACGGCAAGAAGATTGTCTTTTCAGGACAAGATGGCCGTCATTTTGATATTTTTATTATGAACGCTGATGGAACCGGCCTCGAAAGACTAACCTCAGCTAAGAAAAAAGATGGTAAACCCGCTACAAACGAATTCCCAACTTTCTCTCCGGATGGTAGACAGGTTATGTTTGTTAGCAATCGCACCGGAACGAATCAAATTTTTGTAATTAGTGTTGATGGAACCAATGAAAGACGATTAACTTTTGACCAATATAATTATTGGTCTCCAAAATGGCTTTGGAAAAATTAACAGTTACGCATTAAGGGGTGTATAAAATGTTAAAAAAAATTTCAAAAATAGCTTTATTGTATGCAAGCGCAGCTGTGCTTATGTCGATGACTGCTTGTATCAATTCCGAGAAGAAAGAGACGGCTCAACCTACAGAACCAGTCTCACAAGAAACCGCAGAACCAACAAAATCTGAAAAAGCAGACGAAACTACAAAAGGAGATAAGAAAATGTCAGAAGTATTCGCAGTATTCGACACGAGTGCAGGAAAATTCAAAGCAAAACTCTATGCTGATAAAGCCCCTGAAACAGTGAAAAATTTTACGGATCTGGCGGAAGGCAAAAGCGAAAAGGTAGATTCGAAGTATAAAGGTAAAAAATTCTTTGATGGAACAAAGTTCCACAGAGTTATCCCGCAATTTATGATTCAAGGTGGAGACCCTCTCGGCAATGGAACTGGAGGACCTGGATATACATTTAAGGATGAGTTTGCTCCAGGCTTAAAGCACGACAAAGCAGGCCTTCTTTCTATGGCAAACCGCGGACCAAACACAAATGGAAGCCAATTCTTTGTAACAGTTGAAAAAACACCTTGGCTTGATGGACGTCATGCAATCTTTGGCGAAGTTGTCGAGGGTTACGATATCGTCGAAAAAATTTCCAAAGTACCAAGAGATATGAGCGATAAACCAAATACAGATATCGTTGTTAAATCCGTAACTATTGAAAGAAAATAATCCTAGATAGTCGTAATCAAAATTTCGATTCGGCGATTCTTTGCTCGATTGGCCGCCGAATCGTTTCTCACTAAGGGTTTTTGATCTGCATAAGATGCCACCGAAATCAAATCACTCGGCACTTTATGTCTTTTTATTAGGTATCTAACAATTGTAGACGCTCTGGCTGCTGCGAGCTCCCAGTTGCTTGGGAATGCACTGCTTGAAATACTGTCATTGTCGGTATGACCTTCAACAACAAGTCTTCGTTCTGATTTTCTCAAAATGTCACCTACAACATCCACTCGTGATAGGGCCTCTGGCAACATCTTTGCAGAGCCGGATGGAAAAAGCTGTGAAGCTGTCATAGCTATTCTCACTCCATGTTCATCATCGCGTATATCAAGACCCGCTTCTTTGATCTGCTCATCGGATAATTTTTCATAGATCATTTGCCATAGAGCATCTCTGAGTTCTCTCTTGGAAGACCGAGGATCTTGGAATATTCGAATAGGGCTCTCAATCGGTGAACCGTCTTTAATGTGGGTAGGAAAAGGGTCATTTAGAATACCTCCCGCTCCACTTGTTTGAGACATTCCAACTGCACTTTTGAATGACTGTTCAAACTTAGCTTGCTTCTCATTGTCCGCCTGTGAAGTCGCGTACATAACGACAAAGAATGCAAAAAGAAGCGTGATAAAGTCTGCGTATGAGACCAGCCAACGTTCGTGATTCTCGTTTTCTTTGTCTTTTTTTCTAGCCATTAGCCTTCTCGATCTCAGTTGTCAGAAATGGTTTTAATTGCTCTTCAATAATATAGGGATTGTAGCCGCTCACCACGCTAAGAGCTCCCGTTAAGATCATTTCCTTAAGTTTCACTTCTTCTTGGATGATCCGCTTAAGCTTGTTTGCAATAGGAATGAAAATTAAGTTTGCAGATCCCACGCCATACAAAGTAGCTACAAATGCAATCGCAATACCTGACCCCAGTTTTGAGGTATCTGTTAAATTCCCCATAACGTGAATAAGACCCAACACCGCCCCTAAAATTCCTACAGTTGGAGCAAAACCACCCGCATCCATAAATAATTTTGCGCCGGCCAATTGCTTTTCTTCTTCTTGTTTAATTTCATCCGTAAAAACTTTTTTGATAACTTTTGGATCCACTCCATCCACTACAAATCTGAACACAGACGACATAAAGGGATGACTAAAGGAATCTATTCGTTTCTCAATTTGCAAAATGGATTCTTTTCTTGCGATCACAGCACATTGATTGATTTCTGTATAAACTTTGCTAGGGAGATTTTCATATGAATCGTCGATAAGCTTTCTTGATAACAGTCTTGCTTGCTTGAGATCGTGACGTGTACTGCCCACTAAAACTGCACCAATTGTTCCCGCAAACACAATTAACGCTGCAGAACCTTGCACGATTGCCCCGACGTGTCCGTCATCCATCACAAAACCAAGTAAGATTCCTGCGAATGCGACAGAAATACCAACAACAACTCTGATATCCATGGTGTAACCCCTTAGATGTAAAACATATTGTGAATATATATTTTCGCACAAATTTAGATTTATCTCGGTCGAAAACTTAAAGATTTAGACTTTTGTCTGCAACGACCTTAGACAACAATAGCTCTTTGGATTTGCGTCTGATTATAAATGCAGCTAATTTACTATATAGATTGAGGAGAGCAAATGAAAGTATTGGTGACCGGAGCGACAGGCTTTGTTGGCCGAAATTTAATTGAATATTTGTTAGCACAAGGTCTAGAGGTGCGCATTCTCGTAAGGGATAAAAGCAAGATTTCTAATTCAAAAGTTGAAATGTTCGAGGGCGATGTCACCAATCCCGAAAGCTTAGTACCAGCCACTCGAGATATTGACAGTGTTTTTCACTTGGCGGGAGTAGTTGGGTATTCAAAAGCGATGCGTGCCGAGATGGAACGAGTTAATGTTCAAGGCACTCAAAATGTAATTAGCGCAATGACAAAAAATAATGTCAAAAAGCTCTTACACTTTAGTTCGGTGGTTGCAGTTGGCGCAAGCTTTACTCCCACTCCAATGAACGAAGAAAGCCACTTCAATCTCCATCATTTAAATTTAGGATATTTTGAAACAAAGTTATCGGCAGAAAAACTTGTGTTAAAATCTTTTAAAGAGGGTTTAGTAGATGCGGTTGTCGTTAATCCCAGCACCATCTATGGTTACGGAGATGCGACTAAAGGATCTCGCAAATTTCAAATTAAAGCTGCTCAAGGAAAACTACCCGTCTATCCTCCTGGCGGCGTTAATGTTATTGCTATCGAAGATATTTGCGAATGCACTTATAGAGCATGGAAGAACGGAAAATCAGGAGAGCGTTATATTCTTTCAGGTGAAAATCTAACTCTAAAAGAGCTTTTCGAAATCATTGCAGCAGAAGCAGGCGTCTCACCTCCTAAAATTCCTCTCAACCGCGGCCTGCTCTTGGCTCTTGGAAAAGTTGGAGATTACTTGGAATCCATTGCAAAGAAGGGGCCGATGAACTCTGAAAATGCTTGGACATCATCTCTTTACCACTGGTTTGACAACTCTAAGGCAAAAAGGGATTTGCAGTTAAATCCCAAGCCTGCTAAATTCGCGATTCACAACAGCATCCAGTGGATGAAAGACAACGGCATAATAGGACATCAAAGATAATTCTATGGGAAAAGTTTTTAATTTATTTCTACTTATATTTATTGGTTCGGCAATTTACTCTTATTTGACGCTACCTAAAATTTCACAGATTGATACCTGTTTTAAAACCTCCATGTATCAAGTTGACCTTTGCCCAAAGTCTTCAAATTACGTACGTCTTTCCCAAATTTCTCCAAATATTCGTAACGCAATTATTATCTCTGAGGATGTCAGCTTTTATAACCATAATGGTTTTGATACACATGAACTTAAAAATAGCTTGGCAAAGAATATTAAAAAAATGTCCTTTGCTCGAGGCGGCTCTACAATCACACAACAACTCGCTAAGAATTTATTTTTGACATCTGAAAAGACCCTAACTCGTAAACTAAAAGAGTTCATTCTGACCTATAAAATAGAAAAAAAATATTCAAAGGACGTAATACTGGAAAGGTATCTGAATGTTATTGAATTTGGAAAGGGCATTTATGGAGTCAAAGCTGCTTCCGAATATTACTTTCAAAAGCCGCCCTCTATGATTTCTCCTCTAGAGGCTGCTTTTCTTGCCTTTTTACTACCAAATCCGGGCAAATATTCGGTGAGTTTTAAGAATAAAGAACTTACACCATTTGCACGCGGACGCATTCAAGATATTTTATTTAAGATGAATCATTACAAGAAAATACAACCTGATGAATTTGTAGCAGCAAGATCTCAGCTACAAGTTATGTTCAAGACTATACCTGAAATGGAAGGTGAATCCGAAGACCTTGAGTACTATTCAGATTCAATGGAATCGACTTACGACATGACTTCTATTCATAAAGCACAAGAGGATTCTATCAACAGGCTTGAGTCTCTTGAAGATAATGCAACAGACTCCACCGAAACAATCTATCCTGATGAAATTCCAGAATCCGACGTCTACGATTTGCAACAATAAAGTTAACAACTACCCACATCGATGAGAAGCACAGTGCTTGAGTCTTTAAGCTCATAGGCTTTTTGATTACTCTTTAATTTTATTTTTTCGAAAACTGACGTGTCTTTGACTTCTGTTTTTTTACTTTCGCATCTCTTAATATCGACTTTTCTAAAGAGAGCGTTCTTCCTCAGCTGAAAACACTCGGTTCCATCAAGTAAAAAAACATCGCCACTTGAATTGAAATGAATTCTACTAATAAAATAGGGATCCGTATGAACCGATCTAGAAAGGGAGAGCGTTCTTTTAGAATCATTTAGATTTACAATTTGTAGATTGGCGGCTCCTACAGTAATAAACTTGGAAGTGATTTCAAAGCTTCCATCATCAATCAATACAATTGGATTTCCCGCCGATGAAAATCCCAACACCCCTACCGTTCCTTTTCCAAATTGGGTGCAGGATCCCGGGCTTCCAATGAACTTCACCTGATGTTCTTTTTCAGCTTCTTTATTTAATTTTCCAAAAAGCTTCAGAGTATATTCGGTATCTCCGCCTATTTTTCTCTCGCTTACAATAATATCTTTTTTTGTGGTGTTAAAATCCAACGACACACAAGGCTTGTTATCAGCTTTGCGACAACTTCTGTGGAATGTAATATCCTTTGTTTCTTCGGTTTTAGAATTTTCTTGAGCGTAAGAGTAAATAGACAGGCTACAAATTAGAATATAAATTAAATTTCTCATGGACCAT
>JAEYZS010000316.1 GCA_023427925.1 Pseudomonadota bacterium
TACTTGGCCTTTTCTGCCATTTCGAGGGCTCGAGCCATCCAATATTCATCGTTTTGCTGTGATTCCATGACAATGCTATGTGTTATTTACCATTTAAAGTCAATCCAGGTTTCGTCAGATTGACACAAAGTGCTGATTTTGTTAACAATCTCTATCCCAAAATCGAAAGTAGGTGATTTAAGTGGCAATGGTAAAATCTAGAGAAGGCGAAGGCTTTGAACAGCTTTTGAAGAGATTCAAAAAGCAATGTGAAAAAGCTGGAATTCTTTCTGACGTTAAGAAGAAAGAATTTTTCGAAAAGCCTAGCGTGCGTTTAAAAAAGAAATCGATCGCGGCTCAAAAGAGACTTTTGAAAAAACAAAAGAAATTTGATGGACCGAAGAGAGGTGGATACGACATGAAGCCTGATAGAGGTGGTCGTGGCGGCGCTGGATTCGGCGGAGATATGGAGTAATTCCAATAATCACAAAAAAGGAAATTCATGGCACTTAAAGAAAGAATTTTAGAAGATATTAAGACTGCAATGAAAAACAAAAATGCGGAGCGCTTAGAAGTGCTCCGTTTTTTGAATGCGGCAATTAAAAATCGTGAAATCGAAATGAGACCAAATCCAGTAGGTGATACTGAGGTAATGAGTGTCATTCAAAAACTTTCAAAGCAAAGAACTGACTCCATCGACCAATATAAAAATGCTGGGCGCGATGATCTTGCTTCTAAAGAAGAATCTGAGCTTATGATTTTAAAAGAGTATCTTCCAACTCCACTTTCTGAGGCCGAACTGAAACAACTTGTTCAAGACTCGATTGCAGCCGTTGGTGCGACAAGCATCAAAGACATGGGCAAAGTCATGAAAGATGCTGCAGAAAAAGCACAAGGCAGAGCTGATAACAAGCTTCTTAGCCAGTACATCAAAGAAAAGCTCTCGTAGATCTAACGGGGAAATAGAAATTTGAAATTCACTCCTGAGTTTGTAGATAAAGTCAGGGATGCTAATAATATTGTCGACGTACTGTCGCAATATTCATCCTTTAAACATACAGGCAGAGACCACGTTGGTCTTTGTCCATTCCCTGATCATAAAGAGAAGACTCCAAGCTTTTCAGTTTCAGAATCAAAACAAGTTTACTATTGTTTCGGATGTAAGAAGTCTGGCAACATCATTAACTTTTTAATGGACTATAATGGGATGAGTTTCCCTGAGTCAGTGGAATATCTTGCAAACCGCGCATCGATTGCACTGCCTGAAGAAAGCTCATACAAGAATCAAAATAAATCCAACAAGAACTCTTTGTTAAAACTCAACCTCTTGGCAGGATCTTTTTTTAAAAACGAACTTTTGAAATTAAAGGACGATCATCCTGCGAAAGCCTACTTGCAATCTCGTGGACTGACTCAAGAGATTATTGAAACTTTTAAGATTGGTTTTAGTCCGGACAGTTGGGATAGCCTAGTTAAATACTTTGCGAGCAAGAAGGCTCCGATGGCACTTGCGCAGAACTTGGGACTTGTTCGTCAGAAATCGTATAAAAAGGATTACTATGATATTTTTAGAAATCGAATCATGTTCCCGATCCTTTCGCCAAAGGGTGAGGTTCTGGGGTTTGGCGCACGTACGATCACAAACGAAAACCCAAAGTATTTAAATTCTCCAGAAAGTGAAGTGTTTCATAAGGGCAAAGTTCTTTATGGACTAAATGAAGCGGCAAAACATATTCGTATCGAAGATCAAGTGATTGTGGTTGAGGGGTACATGGATCTCATTGCCCTTTATCAGTTTGGTTTTAAAAATGTAGTAGCAACTTTAGGAACCGCGCTCACTTCGGATCACGCAAAACTTTTAAAGCGCTCTACTAAAAATATTCTTGTTCTCTTTGATTCGGATCAAGCGGGTCAATTTGCTCAGGAGAGAAGTTTGCCGATTCTTTTGAGCGAAGGCCTTTTACCAAAGTCCATTTCGCTTGGGGACAGCAAGGATCCAGATGAATTTTTGAGGAAAAATGGAGCCGAAAGTTTTAGAGAAAAAATTAAGATCGCTTCGGATTTGTTTTTTGTGATTTGGCATCGAATTGTAAAGGGCGGCTCGAACAGCCCTACAGATAAGGTTCATAAATTTGAACTCATTGCGCCATATCTTTTAAGCACTGAAGATCTGTCACTTCGTGATTTGTATGTGCAGGAGATCGCATCGAGTTTGAATGTGACGCCAGAGTGGATTTTAAAAGCTTTGAGGAATTTAAAGACCCGTGATTCTTCAAACTTGAAATCAAATACTGTGCCAGACGAAAAAAAATCGGCCGATGTGGTATTTGAAAAAATAAAAATTCAAAACCCTCTAAAAGAAGAAGTGTTTTTAGTGAATCTTGCCCTTGCCAAACAAGAAATGATGGATGAACTTATCGAGTGGGGTTTGGAAAATAAATTAACTCAATCGGGCCTTGATGTTGTCTTTAAAAGAGCAGCTAATGAGTATAGACAAAATCCGGCAATTTTTGCTACACTGACGAGCAATTTATGTTCCTTACTTGATGACCCGTCGGTCATTACTAAGCATTTGGATCAAGACTGGGAGTCGAATTTTGATATCCAAAAGCTAAAAACCGACTGTTTACAACGACTTGAGAATCGTTTCGCAGAAAAAAAGGCCAGGAGCCTTGTAAACGAAATAAAGCTAGATAGCGATCCTCAAAAGTTGGAACAGTTCATGAATGTAATACGCAGTAGACATGCATTAAAACACCTCAAGGATTGAGATTTAACCCGTTTTGGAGTCCCGAATAATGGTCAAAAATAATATTACAGATACAGAAAATGCTGAAGCGATGAAGCTCTCAGTTGAAGAGCAAAAAAACCTAATTCATGAAGAAATTCAGCGGTTTATATCGTTAGCAAAACAAAAGGAATTCGTTACTTACGAAGAGATCAACGAACTCCTGCCTGCGGAAATTGTATCAGCAGAAGCCCTCGATATGTTTATGACAGGGATGGAAACTCACAGTGTAAAAATTGTAGACGCAGCTGGTATAAATGACAAAGATTCTGAGGAGTTCGCCCTCGATTCAGGTAAAGATGATGACGATGAAGACGAAGCGGAAGAAAAAGCAGAAGCTTCGGATGCAAAAGGTAACGATCCAGTTCGATTATACTTAAGAAAGATGGGAAGTGTTTCTCTTTTAACTCGCGAGGGTGAAGTTGAAATCGCTCAGCGTATCGAAGAAGGTGAAAGAAAGATTGTTCGCGCGATCCTCTTGTCTCCACTAGGGACTTTCGAAATCATTCAATTGGGTAATTATCTTGATCAAGGTCGTATTAAGGTTAAGTCTATTTTCCGTGGTCTTGAGGACGAAGAAACTCAATATGACGAAAAAGAATATATCGAAAAGATTCATACACTCATTGGTGAAGTAAAAAAATTCGAAAAGAAATTAAAGCCCACTTTTGAGGCTCTTAGAAACGAAGGAATCTCAGAAGCTGATTACACAAGACTTAGGGACGAACTGAACGCTCAAGTTGATAAACTGATGACAAACTTTGAAGAGATTTCTTTCAACAGAAAGATCATCAATAGAATTGTGATCAAGTTCAAAAACATCTCTGGAAGAATGTATACTCTTAAGAAGCGTGTAAAGACGGGCGTTGAAAGAACATTCTCAAAAGACGTTCAAGATCTAGTTAACAGATTCCAATTGGTTCAAAAGAGTGACCAGGAGCTTGCAAAAGTAATCAGAGAAACTGGGTTGAGTTACGATGCCTTTAGAAACTTTGCAGTTCAGGCTGCAGATGCACAAAAGCGTTTAGATAGACTTTTGATGGAAACAGAGATGAACCACAAATGGTTGCAAGATACTTACACTGCGATCTGGAAGGGTGAAAGAGAAGCTGATAAAGCGAAATCTGAACTCGTTGAAGCTAACTTAAGACTCGTGGTTTCTATCGCAAAGAAATATACAAACCGTGGTTTACAATTCTTGGATTTGATTCAAGAAGGTAATATCGGATTGATGAAGGCCGTTGATAAGTTCGAGTATAGAAGAGGTTATAAATTCTCGACATATGCGACATGGTGGATTCGTCAGGCAATCACTCGCGCTATTGCTGACCAAGCAAGAACGATCCGTATCCCTGTTCACATGATCGAAACAATCAATAAACTTGTGAGAACTTCAAGATATCTAGTTCAAGAACTTGGTAGAGAGCCAACTCCAGAAGAAATTGCTGAGAAGATGGAAATGCCAGTTGAGAAAGCTAGAAAGGTATTAAAGATTGCAAAAGAGCCAATCTCTCTTGAGACTCCAGTTGGTGAAGAAGAAGATTCACACCTTGGGGATTTTATCGAAGACAAGAAGGTGATCAATCCATCAGAGGCGATCATTAATCTTAACTTGGCAGAGCAAACTCGTAGAGTTTTAGCAACTCTCACTCCAAGAGAAGAAAAAGTTCTTCGTATGAGATTTGGTATTGGTGAAGAATCGGATCACACATTAGAAGAAGTGGGTCAGGACTTTAACGTAACGAGAGAGCGTATTCGTCAAATCGAAGCGAAAGCTTTACGTAAACTTAGACACCCATCGAGATCTAAAAAGCTTAAAGCTTTCATGGATTAACCTAAAACTCTATTAATGAGACTTAAAAGGCGGCCCACAGGTCGCCTTTTTTATTTCTGCTCATTGCTACCACTTGATCATTAATCAGCGTTATGGTCTTATATCCGAATCAACTAGGGGGCCGTTAGCTTAGTTGGTTAAAGCATCCGGCTCATAACCGGAGGATCCAAGGTTCAAGTCCTTGACGGCCTACCATCCTTTCAACAAAGGGTGCCCGTCGACTTTTGGGAACCCGCCGCATTAATCTCTTCTAGTCATCGCCATTTCTCCTATAATCAGTGAGGTGTATTAAAACTTTACGTTGCTATACTCTTTACAGCGTCTGTATTCGAAATTGGGTTTGGATGGTATAAAGGTCTGATCAGGAGAGTTTTTATGAAAGTATTTATGTTTACAGTATTAGTACTAGCATCCATTCAGTCTCAAGGGGCTTCTATGGATGTCTGCCAAAACTTCGTAACAGCTGGATTGCAAAATAAATGTATCAAAGCGGTAGGTGAAAACAAATCAGCTAGCAATGAAATTATATTTCAGTGCTCAACTTTTAGAACCGTTGGTATTCAAGAAACTTGTTTACAGGTCGTACGCCGAACTCGAGCAATAACAGCAAAAGAACTTAACAGCTGTCATGCCGTTAACATTGTTGACTGGCAAAAAAAATGCTTAAACTATCTATGCAAAGATCGCAACATCTTCGGCAACTGTAAATAACCGTATTCTTGGTGCCCGTCGACTTTTTGGGAACCCAGCGTGTCGCGAAGTTTCTTCGCACTATTTAGGGACAAGCGCTAGGTATTCTATCTCTAACTGAGAAGAGCCGAATATATTACCATCTTTTTCTAATTAGAAATCAGCATATCCTAGATCTGATTTTTGCTATTTAATACATGGTTTTGCCAAATGGATGTGATGGCGCCTTTATTGGTTTTGACTGCTGAAGTAATAGGTAAACCTTTCACCTAAACAAAATATATTGCATATGAGCTACTATACTACTGGTATAGGTGTTGCACTGTTATGTGACTATCAACATGATACACGAAGGGTTTGAGTCATGAATTTCATTACAATGCTTTCGTTAATCTTAGCGACAAGTTTAAGCTCATTCGCGAACTTTTCTCCTTACCCGGGTTTTGAGCGTCTTCCAGAGAACCACATAGAAATGGTTAATTTTTTTGAAGCTCGAAAATTAGCTTTGGTATATTTGCAAAAAGTTGAAAAAGCTGATCAAGAGTTTAGCGAGGGCGAGAGGAAGGTTTTTGGCTTTGCTCGTGAAAAACTCATAGCAGCTAGAGTTTATTTTTCGGCCAATCCATTAAATTCGAGTTGCAGAGACACGCGCGGATATGTCGATCAAAAGATAAAAGATACTATATTTATTTGTGAAGCAATGAGAAAAGACCTACAAGAGCCAAGCAAAGATCTTTTACAAGATCTAGCTCAAGACCTTTTGCATGAAGTCGCTCACCTTCTTGGAACTGATGACGAATGTACGGCAACGAATTTTGAACTAATGATTATGAAGTCTGCCGTCGGAAATGCTAAACCCACAAGTTTGAATGCATATGGAGAACAGTGCGGAGGTTTTAACGAATACAGATATTTAACGAAAAATCGCCATGGGGCTGACCGCACATCTAGCACATCTGATAAAAGCAATAAAGGCTCCCGCTCAAGCAGATAAGTCTTGAGTTCCAAAAGGTACGCCGTACCCTTTTGATTGTCGTCGCGTTAGAGATATGGGTGCGGCTTCAACCGAGTCTTCACCTCTCCAATATTACTTCTTGCAAATCACGCTTAAGAGATATTCTTGCGTCCACAGACTGAGCTCTAAACTATTTGACTTCGAAAAATCAGTAACAGCGTAGCTTCTTGATGGAGTCGAGCTATCATAAATCTGAAGCTCGGTTTTGCTTTCTCCGTCATTGCTATTGTCAGATAGGAAAAATCTGAATTGCTTATGCTCACCAAACTTCAGATGTCTTTGTTTGGGTTGAAGCTTAATTGAGGCCATAAGCACTTCTTCGAAATTTTCTGTGACCGAACATTCTAAAACCAAGTTTTGAGCTAACGATATTTGGGAAAAAATCAAAATGGAAAGTAAGACCAATATTCTCATTTGTATCTCCTGATATCTTTAGTTTTTTCAACCACAACCTAAATGTCACCAATAAAACTCCGGGCTGATACGATAGACACGTTCGAAAATCTTAGAAATATTTTAATTTTTGGACGAGTTTCGTATTCCTTTGGGGCCTTATTGCAATCTATGGCGGCCTAGGCTTTGCTATTACTGACTGACGAGGTGTCTATGAGAGCGTTAGCTGTTTATTGGGTTATTTTTTTATTGATGGTTTTCAGTTCGCATTTGGCGCGGGCTCAGTCTCCCGCGTCAACTTCAAATGGTTTAGAGGTTTGCTTTACGGGAATGGCGGGTGAACTTTCCAAAATGCAATATCAGAATTTTGAAGACTATTTCCAGGATCAGGCTTTTCGCTCTTACTATGCTAGCCAGATGACTTGTGAGAGTTTGAAGAAAGTCCGATTTGGAATATCGACTGCGGTTTTCACGCTGACATTGAGTTCCATTTATGTGGGAGCCACTGGAGTTGGAATCCCGGTGTCCGTGGGAATCGGATTGACATCGGCAAGCTTGAGCTACTTGAACTTTGTGGTCAGTCAAATGGACTGCCAACAAGACAAGGAAGACTTTAAGAAAAAGGTGACCGAGGCAATTTGCGAGACTTTAAATGGGTCAGAAATTTCATGTGACCCGAAGTCAGTTAAAACTTTTGAATTCGGTGACCTCAACCTCATGTGCAGAGGATCGATTTAGTCTACTAAGCGGCGATAACACCCTGCACTTTTGTGAGCATGATTTTATTTTCAGACTCTGCCCCATAAAATTTCGTGAAAATAAAACTAAGGACAAATTGACACTAAACCTCCTGGCACTGGGCTTGCTATTTATAGTGCCTTGTGGAGGAAAATCTATGAAATGGTATCAATTTGATTACAAAAGATCGCTGAGCAAGTTTTTAGCGGTCGTACTAATGGCTTCACCCAATGGGGTATATGCTGGAAGTATCGAACAAATAAAATTGTCTGACTCAGTTACTGAGGCTCAGATTGCACTAACTGCCCAAGAAACTCATCCTGTTTATGAACAAGTGCCATATGAAGCAACTTGTACAAGAACTGAATATAGAGATGAATGGCGTTGCCACAATGAATATCAGCAGCAATGTAATAACGAATGGGTATGTCACGAAAGACCCGTTCAAGTTTGTCAAAGAGGCGCAAGCTTGTTTGATTTTTCTCTATTTAACGTAGCTCATGCGGCTGATGCTGGAAGCGAGCAAAATAGACCGCCTCGTCCTGATCCTCGTCCGGAGCCGAGACCGCGACCACCAAGTGATCCCGTATCTCCTCCAAGCCGACCGGAACAGCCAAGACCGCGCCCGCCAAGTCAACCGCTTCCGCCGCGTCCTCAGCCAAAACCAGAGCCTCCTAAGCCGCAACCACCGCGTCCACCAGAGCAGCCAAGGCCGAAGCCGCCAAGTCAGCCGCTTCCACCGCCGAAGCCTCCAGAAAATCCGCGTCCGAGACCGCCGGAGCCTCCACGTCCACCGCGTCCACCGGAGCAGCCTCGTCCGCCGAAGCCGCCTCAGCAACCGCGTCCGAGACCGCCAGAGCCTCCTCCTCCACCGCGTCCACCGGAGCAGCCGCGACCACCGCGTCCTCCAGTGAAACCGCCAAGACCAGTATGTCATACTGAGTGGAAACGTGAGTGTGGTTACGAGTACAAGTGTCACAATGTACCAGTACAGAAGTGTGGATACGTACAAGTGCCTCACACTGTAACTTACCCGTGTACCAAGTATAAAGAAGTGTTGAGCCACTATGAATTAGATTACAACGTTCAAGGTGTCGCAAAAGTGAATCTTCTTGCAAGAGAACGTTTAGGAACTGAAGAGGTGTTAGATGTTGTTCTCAGTGGGGATAAAATCCTGTTAAGACAAAATGTACCGTCACAACAGAACCTCGTTCTTGTAAGAACATTGAATAGCCACTCACAAGTTGTGAAGCCTGATCAAGGACCTAAAAAGCCAGGATTAAAACAGGTTTCAGCCGAGTTAACTACAGAGTTGATCCCTTTATCAACTTTGAGAGCTGAGCTTGCGCAAGAACTCAGTGAGGTGCGTATTCAAGCAAATACATTGAGCTTTGTCCTCGCAAACTCTCTGTATGCTGATATGTTGGCTCTAAAGCTTAAGCTTGTTCATGATAAACTCGTCGACAAGACACTTTATAATGGAGAAGTTCCACCGAGTGCTGTATCCATCGAGAGATTTGGTCAATCTGCAAAAATAACTGTGGATTTTGCTAAACTTTCGAAAACCGCATTGAAGCGGAAGCAGAAGTACAAGGTTCAACTTGAGCTCAGCATAGTTACTGCGCAGGATACAGAAGTCCTAAACAGACAGATGATCCTAGCAGCTGCTGCGAAATCTCAGGTTAAGCTTAAGGCAGAATAATCGTCCTAACCCATAATAGTCCTCTTAAACGCCGACTCGTAAAAAGGTCGGCGTTTTTTTTGCTAAGCACAAAGATCAATGGCTGGTTCATAAGAAAAATTTAAGCTTAGATTCGCTTTTGCTTTTTTGATGATATAATGTAGTATGTCCCCACCAAATAATATGAGGTAAGTCATGGCAAAAAAGAAATCTTCAAGTGTTAAAAAAAGCGTTAAAAAAATTCAGAAAAAAGCGAAGGTTAAAACATCGCGCACAATCAAGAATGCGAAATCTAAACTATCAAGTGTAAATAAAGGCGCAGTAAGCCAGGCTTCTGGGGTTGTGAAGGAAAAAATTGGTAAGCTTGAAAAGAAAATAGGTCAACTTACAGACATCAAGAAACTTAAACTTTCTGGGAAAAAACAAGAAATCATCGGAAAAGCTCAGCAATTTGTTGGTGAAGTAGAAACTAACTTCGTAAAAATCAAAGGTCAGGCGAAGGGTGAGTTGGAAAAAGTACGATCCCAAGCTGAAAAGGAACTTCTTAAGATCAAAAATCAAACCGAAGACAAATTGACCAAAGTAAAAAGCCAACTTGAAATCAACAAGGTTAAGGCTCAAGCTGAAGAAAAACTTCTCAAGGTCGGTAACCTTGCGCTAGACAAAGCAAACAGAATTTTAGACCGATTGACCAAGAAATAATTTTCGAGATGAGTTGGCCTAAGGCAATCAAAATCTACACAGACGGTGCAAGCAGAGGAAATCCTGGGCCAGCTTCTATAGGTGTCTCGTTTACTACAGTCAAAGATGAAGAAATCTCAACACTCTCCGAAGCAATCGGAGATCAGACAAACAATTTCGCCGAATACACAGCTCTCATTCGCGGGTTAGAAGTGGCCAAAGATAATAAAGTAGAAAAAGTTTGGGTTCGCACCGACAGCCAACTCATGGTGAGACAACTTCTGGGTGAATACAAAGTAAAAGCAGAGGGCATCAAAGATCTTTACGCTCAGGCAGCGAGCTTGCTTAAAGAATTTGAAAAAGTCCGCCTAGAACACGTCCCCCGAGAACAAAACAAGCGCGCAGACGAGCTAGCAAACCAAGCATTAGACAAACAATTCAAAGGCGCAAAACTTTTCGCCTATGACGAAGACTTTGACTAAAGGTGCGGCTCACCTTTTGTCTAGCGATGTGTCATTGTTGGCGGGGATTCTTGGGGGGTTCTTTGAGTCTAAATTTTTCAGCATTGAATTCAATTCGGTTTCTACATTTGAAATGTCTGATGAGAAAATATTTTTTTGATGAAGTATATTGCTCGCGATTAACCCACTTGCTGTAATGTTGGTATCTTTCATTGTTAGTGCTCTATAAGTATTGAGTTTGGTTTTGTATTTGGTTTTTCCTGCGAGGCTCTCCTCGAGCTCTCCTGTTTTTACCAAATACTCAATTAGTTTATTCGGCGTCTTTATCTCGCGATTTTGATCGAGGAGCATAGCAAGAGCGCCGGTTACGAATGCAGTGGCCTGGGAGGTTCCGGTCATCTTCCCATATCGGCCTTTAGGAAGGGTAGAGTAGATTTCTTTTCCTGGGGCAGCGATGTCGATGGTTTTTTTGCCGTAGTTACTCGAATCGACGAGATTGGATTCTTCCGTAAGTGAGGCGACTGAGATAATATTTGAGAGGTCGTAACTTGCTGGATAAAAGCCATTTCGATCGGTATTCGTTGTATCGTTGCCAGCCGCTGCGACAAAAAGAATATTTTTATCTAGTGCTCGTTTGATAGCAGCTTCCTCATCAGGGTTTGATCCAAAGCCGCCACCAGAATAATTAATAATATGAGCCCCCATCTCAACCGCGTAATCAATTGCGCGTACCGTATTCGAAAGATTTTTATCCGAGAGCGACTTTGGATCAAAATATTTTAAAATCATAAATTTCACTTTTGGTGCAACACTTTTGACAATCCCAGTGACATGAGTTCCGTGGCCGTGGGCATCGAAGGGATTACTGGTGTTATTCACAAAGTTCCATCCGTGCACGTCATCTACAAAACCATTATTGTCGTCATCAATTCCATTGCTAGGGATTTCTTTCGAATTTATCCAGATATTGTTCTTTAGTTCTGGGTGATTGATGTCGGCTCCCGTATCTATAATGGCAACAATGATGGCGCTGTTACCTTGGGAGATGCTCCAACTCTTTTCGGTTTCGATTTTCAAAAGTCCCCAATTGTTTTTAGGTGGATCGGAAATTCCCGGCGATACTTGTTTGTTGCTTGCAGCAAAACTTTCGAGGGTTGCTATAAGAGTAAAAAAAGCGATCAAAAATAAAATTAAAACTCGATTCATTTTATCCTTCCTTTAAATTTTAGAAATTAAATTTTTTCCATTTTTTATAACTTTTACGGGGCTTCCATCAAACGGGTGATAAGTGATATCTAGTGTTTGCTTGGGTTGATTGATCTTGTAGCGTTCTAAATATTTTTTTCCATCATCTCGTGTTTTATACCAAAATTCGTAGGTAAACTGTTCTGTCGGAATATTTGCACACTTTCGAGTAAGAGTAGAGACTTGATGAAGCGGATCCTTGTTGGCTGTATAAAAATCATAATACTCGATGCAAGTACTCGGAAGTTCTACTTTTAAAACTCGATCTTGCTCATTGTTGTAGACTACGTTTTCTTGCGATTTATCTGGGTAGGTGAGGTTTATCAGGTTGTTGAATCGATCGTATTCAAAGAGATGCGATTCACGATCAAGACTCACAGCCTGTACTAAGTTAGATTTTTCGTAAAGATAAATGATCTCTTGGTTGGACGGACCACCCATTCTAAAAATCTGACCTGAATCGTTCATCAAAATCAAAAGGGTTAAGCCATTGTTGCTTTTTATTTTGTTTAATCGATCACCCCTGTATTCGAATTCATAACGTAGTCCAGAGGAAAATCGAACTTCTATATTTTGTCCTCTTTTGTTGAAAGTCCTAATTTCACCATTGGATAAGGTGAGATAATAATTTCCTGAACGAAATATCAGCCGTTCCTTTGTAATTGGGTTTTCAAAGGTGCGCGTTCTAAGGAGATTGTTCTCATCCATGAGAACATAAGGGGATTCTACGTTACACTCTAAAAGATTTATTTCTCGAGGCCCTTTTATGACAAGAGACTTCTCAAGATTGGAACACCAACCGAATCCGAAGTATCCGATGTGTAAGGACCGGCTACTGTACGACCTTTGTATCTTGGGGAGATCTTCAAAGGACACTTGGTAGCTTGCATCCTTCATATTGACTTCAGCTCTTGTGACTAGAGTAAAGATTAGGATCTGAGAGAAGAGAATGATTTGGACTATTATAAAAAGTTTCATAGTCCAACTTTCAATTTGCAACGTAAAGACCAGCTAAAAACGCATATATTCGCTTTTAAGTGTACATAGCTTTTCAACCGTATATCAGTTTCTTAACATATGAATTT
>JAEYZS010000319.1 GCA_023427925.1 Pseudomonadota bacterium
GAATAAGGGCATGTGTTCCAATTAACAAATCTATCTCACCGTTTCTCAAACGATTGATGATGGCCTCTTTTTCTTTTGCAGTCTGAGAGCCCTTTAAGATTTCTACTCGAACACCTTGTGGACCTAATATTTTTTGTGCGTTCTTTAAATGTTGATCTGCGAGGATTTCTGTGGGAGCCATGAGCGCTACTTGAAAGCCATTTCGAATCACATAGAGAGCCGACAAAAACGAGACTATCGTCTTTCCACTTCCCACATCTCCTTGAACAAGTCTTCTCATCGGGTGGGGCTCACAAATATCTCGAATGACTTCATTTAGTGCATTTATTTGAGCATTTGTGAGGTCGAAGGGTAAAAACTTTTTTGAGTCCTCTAAAAAGTTTGAATCCTTTTTCATCTGAGGAGCATCTTCTAGAATTTTTCCCTTTTCTTGAATTGCCAAAAATAGCTGCAACCAGAAAAACTCTTCAAATATGATTCGCTTGTGGTAATTCGATTTTTGTTCGAAATATTCTGAGCCTGCATCACTTGGCGGCTTATGAATATATTTAAGAGAATCTTTTTTAGAAGGAAGGTTAAATTTCTTTAAAATATATTCGGGCATTGTTTCAGGAATTTTTGAATAAACTCCTTCTATGGCTAGACCAATGATCTTGTGGAGTCTTTGAGGCGTTAGCCCTTCTGTTTCTGTATAGATCGGAATCAATTGATCATCGATAACCTCATCGGTGGCATCTTTAATATCAGGGTGATGAAGTTCCTTTACGCCTCGGTACTGAATCACTTTTCCTACGACTCGAACCATTTTGTGAGGTTCAAGTCGATCAAAATAACCTTTATAAGGCATTCGAAAGTATTTGCAGTGGATTTGCCCTGAAGCGTCCTTTATCAAAACATCGTAGATCTTCCTCTTGGTTCGACCTAAGAAAATAGGCTTAACGTAGACCACTTCGGCTTTAAAGCTCACTGTTTCGTTGGGTTGTAATGATTTAATATTACGAGCAGCCCTTCGATCCTCGTAGGTTCTCGGAAACCATTCAAGCAATTCTTGAATCGTATAAACACCTCTTTTTTCAAAGGCCTTTGAGTAGTGAGGCCCTACACGCTTTAAATATTGAATTGGCGTGTCAAGATAGAGGTCCATGTCTTAATGAATTAGTGTTCTTTTACTCGACAGTCAACGAAACCCTATTTAAACTTTAGTCATGAGCATCGTTGAACCATACTTTAAGATCCGAGTAAATAGCCTTAACCCAGATAAGCCAATAACCTTTGACCTCTATATCTATATCAATGAACGTCATGTGCTTTATCTTCGCGCGGGCTCAAAACTTCCGCAGGACAAGCTTGAAGCATTTCAAAAGAAAAACACTGATGTGTTTTATGTCAGCGAAACTGACCGACGCGAATACAAGAACTATGTTGCTACCCAGCTCACTGACACGGCACTAGACAAAAAGAAACGCGGAACGATTTTAAAGGAATCCACATTTTCGTTAATTGAGGATCTTTTTGAAAACCCAAACATGGAACAAACATTAGAAGGTGCCAAAGAAGCCGTCGATAACATCATCGATTTTATGCAAAACGAAGATGATGCTATGGCCGAACTCATCGGACTTTCTTCTCATGACTTCTATACCTACAATCACTCGTTAGATGTTTGTATTTATTCGCTTGGATTAGGCGAGCTGGTTGGAATTAATGACCAACAGATGCTCCAAGAACTCGGTCGCGGTGGCCTTTTACATGATATTGGAAAAAGAAATGTGTCTACCGACATTATTTGTAAAAAAGGTGCCCTTAATGACGAAGAGTGGGAGGAAATGAAAAAGCACCCTGCCTTTGGATTAAAAATCCTTTCGACATATGGTGATGCACCTGATTCTATTAAAGCTTGTGTTTATGAACATCACGAAAACTTTTTAGGAAACGGTTATCCTCAAAACCTAAAGGGTGAAGATATTCACCCTTTAGCGAGAATTGTTGCTATTGCCGATACCTACGATGCTTTGACGACGAAAAGATCTTACAATGAGCCTATGCTCCCGGTTACAGCTCTTCAGCTTATGAAAGATAAGCTCGCCGCTCGTTTTGATCCTGATCTTATGAAGGCATTCTACGAAGTCCTCTTTAAGATGAAGTAATTCTCGAAAACTTAATTCCCTCTGCTTTGAAATTGACACCTGCGCCAGCCCATATCAATTGGCGGTAGGGGTTTATTTATCTTAATCTCTACGTTATTTTGATGTGGAAGATCCACATTCAAAGTTACCTTCAAAACCGGGATTTCAGCTTGTCTCACAACCTCTAGATCCATGGCATTGAAGTCAATTGATCTTTCTACCGTAATTAAATCTGACCAATTCCCAACGTTTTTTTGGGTATAAGAGAACGTTAACACAGTAACATCCCAATCAGAAATACTCAATGTACATTTCAAAAAAACATCCGTACTATGATTTACTTTACAGCTCCCTCGTGTAACGCTAGATCGAATCTTGGCATCTAGAATCTTCAAGTTGGCAGCCTCATCCTCACTTAAGAAAGCTTTTATATCATCGCCTAAATCAAATGATATCTCATCTGAAAATCTTGGACCTTCAAATTGAACGGACAATATATTATAGTTATTCCCCAATCCACAGTCAAAATGAGTTAGCCCATCCGCAAATACATTGGTTTTCATCGACATTATTAAAGCCAATACTAATAGTTTCTTCATCGTTATACCCCTTTTTGATTTTTATTTAATCTTCAGCGTTCCATCGCACTTTTTTGATCGGCACCCATACCTTTGGCAACTTTTTCCGCTGTTAAGCTAGGATCCTCTCTTTGCTTCTGCAGTTTCCAAATTCCAAACTCTGCCTCTCTTGCACCTTCATATAGGCTCCACAAACCAGCGGCGAAGCACGGACTCTCCTAAGTTGTCGTATGAGTAGTTCAGAAATCGTCTAAGATTAGTTTCAAATTTGTCTGGATTTGGATCCATCTGTGGAACCAAGTCCGGAAGATGGTGAATATATTCGCCAAAGTATTTGTAGGAAAAATCCATGTAATCTTTTGTGTAGAGCAAAAACACATGCCACATCTGATCTATAATTCTCATTTTTTCATCCATTATAAACACAAAGTCCAAATCAGCATCGGCTGAGCTATTTGTTCGCTCAAAGTTGTGCTTTTGAGAGGCCCAAAAGAATCTCATAAGATCTTCGAAGATTTGTTCAGCCTGGTCTTTGTACTCTGGATGATCCTTAATAAAGCGATTAATTACTGGTTGATTTTTGTATTCTAAAATTTCGTTCAATTGGCAAATCATAACTTCCTCCTTAGTGGTTGGCCCCTGGACATTCAGGGGCCTTCCGTTATTTAGCTTCGAACCCAAGCGCAACACTTAGGAAGACATTTCGTTTGTTTCCTGTCTGCAATGATGCTCTCGATAAGTTGTTTTTTCATAAATCCCTCCTTTTCCTATAAAGAAAAATATTTTACTTGATATAATAAGTAAAATATTATGTTACTTATACTTTATATAGGTAAAAACTTATGAAATATAGAATGACTGACATTCGAAACTTTGTGGAAACAGCGACGTGTTCTACGATTACACAAGCGGCAATAAAACTTGAGATAAGTCAGCCTGCACTTTCCGAGTCCCTGAAAAATCTTGAAGAGATGCTGGGACGCACTCTTTTCTATAGATCCCGCACCGGAATCAAACTCACACCAAATGGAAAGTTGTTTTTAGATAAGGCAAAGGATCTCCTGTCGTCGTATCAGAATCTTGATTTTACTGAAGACGATAAAACCGTCTTTGGAAAACAAATTATTTCCATTGGCTGCCACCCTACTGTCGCGACTTATTTTGTTCCTGACACAATGAAAGAACTAAGGAAGTCCGCACCGGACTTTAATATCTCGCTTATCCATGATCTATCTCGGAACATTCAAATCGAAATACAAAAAGGAAATATTGATTTGGGTATTATCGTCAATGCTGTACGAGTGCCGGACCTTGTTATCCAAAACATTTCAAGCGACACTGTCCGTGTATGGCGTAATTCCAATCAATCACTAGACACCATAATCTGCAATACAGATCTCTTTCAAACTCAATCCATTCTCAAAAAGTGGAAGGACAAACCTTCAAAAATTATTTCGACAAATTCCTTAGAGCTGATTTGCCAAATGACAGAGGAAGGCCTTGGTTACGGTATTATCCCAGAAAAAGCAGTTGAGATTTCAAGAGTTAAACTTAAAAAAATGACGAATTTACCTGTTTACAATGATCAATTTTATCTTGTTTATAGACCGGAATTTGGAAAGACCAAGGCTGAACGAGTTACAATTGATGCCATCAAAAAGGCCTTCTCTAATTGATAAATGCTTTTTATTTTTCTTTTTTCTTAATGTCGATTTCGATTGTGAATTTGTGTTCTTCAACAAATCGAGATGCTTCTTTTACGATATCGATTTTAGAAATGATCTTTACGATTTCTTTTGTGACTTGATCCGCGATGACTTCTTTTGTTTTAGAAGCGTTTTGCAATAGATTGTTTAAAATCTCTTTTGGAAGCTTTACTTCACCAAGCGCAGATCTGATGCTTTCTTCCGTTAGAAAGGCCGCTCCTACTCCAACGGCTACAACTTTTTTTGCAATCTCACTTATTGAAAGACCACTTTTCTCATCATCCTGAGAAGTAGATTCGTTTTCTTCGTTATTGCTTTTGTCTGCCGACATATTTACCTACTTTAAATTACTTGCCGTAAATCTCATTTACACGCTTATGATACGCGCTCATCATATTTGGAAGGTTAACAGAAATTAATGTTTTTGCCACAGGGCCTGGAACAAACATTTTAAACTCAGCATCTACAGAATAGACAGCCTTAGTTTTTCCAGCTTGATCTTCTAAATGCCAAAAGCCGTTTGAAAGTTTAAAAAGGTCCCCTTCAGCAAATTGCCACTCGACTTTATCTGGCGCATTTTCAGTCATCCAAAGGCTATACTTAAAGTTTTTGATGACATTAACAGTGTATTCCACTTTTTTTCTATCACCTTGAACTTCAACAACCTTACAGTCTTTAACCTCAGATAGGAACTCAGGATATTTTTCGTAATCAGAAATAATTTTAAAAAATTCTTCTTTTGTACAATTAAAAACTTCTGTTGCCTGAGTGCCTGCCATAAAACTGTCTCCTCGAATTCTTTTTTATTTAACAAAACAATTATTTGCCAAAAGACGCTCAGTTTCAAGATCTAAAATAAAGAAGTTTTCATCAAGGATCACTTCTTCTTAAATAGTGCCTCGGCCGCAGACAGCAGATCATCTTTGGATTTTCCCTTGTCTGCTTTTTTGTCTGAAGGACTAAAGTAGTCACAAAAATTGGATCTATCTTTTTCTTTTACAAGTTCTGCCACAGGCTCTCGACACTCATTGTATGAGCCTGGCGAATAGTTCACACAATTTAAACAGACATGAAGGTCTGAACTACACGAAGGGCATTCCTCTCTACGCCCGATCATCATACCGGGAATAGTTGGAATTTCTTTTTGGCACTTATGACAAACAACCATATCTCTATAAAGGCTTCTTTTGGAGTTGATGATGAGCTCTGACTTCGCGGATTGTACCTGTTTTTGATCTCATAACGATAGAATGCGTTTGCGCCCTGTCGTTGGCTAAAAACTTCACGCCATCCAATAATGGACCGTGAGTTACACCCGTAGCAACAAACATCACTTGCCCTGAGGCAAGATCTTCCATCATATAGGAACGATCTAGGTCCATGACTCCCATTTTTTGAGCGCGCGCTTTTTCTTCGTCGTTTCTAAAATGAAGTTTCCCTTGGAAATCTCCCCCTAAACACTTCATCGCCGCAGCAGAAATCACTCCTTCTGGAGCTCCACCAATACCAAGCAGCATATCAATGCCCGTATCTCCCCATGCAGTTGCAATGGCTGCGGAAACATCACCATCTTGAATCAAATTAATTCTTGCTCCCGTTGCTCTCACCTTTGCGATGAGTTCTTCGTGACGAGGACGATTCAGAATAACAACAGTAATATCTGAAATACTTTTGTCTAAGGCTTTCGCAAGTTCTGTAATATTTTTTTCAGGAGTTTCATCAATATGAACCACTCCCTTGCCCTTCGGACCTACAGCTATTTTTTGCATGTACGTGTCCGGTGCGTGCAAGAATTGTCCTTTTTCAGCAATAGCAATAACGCTCGTTGCACCCACACCACCTGTCGCACAAATACTTGTGCCTTCAAGCGGGTCTAAAGCAATGTCAACTTTTGGTGAGTTAGCTTCACGCTGCCCAACTTCTTCTCCGATAAAAAGCATCGGCGCTTCGTCTCGCTCCCCTTCACCAATAACCACGGTCCCATGGATATCTACCGAGTCAAAGGCCTTCCGCATAGCATCGACTGCCGCTTGATCGGCCATATCACTATTTCCTCTTCCCATCCAACGCGCTGATGCGATTGCTGCTGCCTCTGTCACTCTAATAAATTCTAAGGCCAGGTTTCTATCCATTACTTCACTCCTAAATTCTCGACCATTTTCTGCGATAACTTATTGATGATTCCAGTTGAATCTTCAATTTGACTTAGCAAAGAAATCACATCCTGGGCAATACGTTTATCAGCAACACTCTTCACTTCAGGATTATTTACACGATATGCGTAGTCTTCTGTTGGAACTTCCAAGTAACGGCGGCTCTCAGACAAATAAATATTGCCGTCTTCAAAAGTGACCACTTGATAGTTCATTTCAATTGTCGCCTTTTTTATATTATCAGCACTTCCCCACACAAAAATATTTGTCTGGTTTGGACCGTGGAACCAATAATTAAATCCTTGTTCTTTAATATAATATTTTGGATCAAGCAGTTTTGTATTTAGACCTATTAGCTTCTGTCTTAAAAAGCCATCCAACGCTTGTCTAGCGGATAGAGAAAGCTCCGGAAAAAATACTGCGAGAACTTTTTCATCTTCTCTAATCACCTCTGCCTCAAACTCAACATCCATAGGCCCATCAGCAAATGAAAAATAGAAAGTGATCTTATCGCCCTTTTTGTAGCGCTCTAGGATTTTGGAGGTTTTAACAATTGCAGCTCCAATGTAGGAAATATCCAAGCACCCCGTGACGTGACCAGTTGGCCATCGCACCTCAAGACCTGCAATGCGATCAAAATCCTGAACCCCTTTGGTCAAAAACACGCGGGGATATCTTCGCGAGTTTTTAGATACGCCCTTAGGCTCGAGAATGTGGCTAGGAATTTTCTTTTTTGTTTTTTCGAATAATTTTTTTAAAAACATCATTTTTTGTATTGATCCAAGATATACTCTCTCATTTTTACGGCGACTTGTCGCCCTACAATTTCAAGACCTAATCCCATTAGAATTTTTGGTAAGGGTAATTTCTCAGACCTGTAGTCCGCAGTCATGGAAATTTCTGTTTTATGACGCTCTATCTCTTCGACTTGAAACACTCCCTTCATGCCCTTAAATCGACCACTTATCGACTCCCAATGGATTTGTTTGATTTTTTTATCACTAGGAAGGTCGTCAATTTCATTAAGTTTTAAGGTCATGCGCTCGTGATAGCCAAGTGCTTCAAGGTGCAAATAAAGTGTTTGTGACTCTTTGTTGTATCGTGCTTCTTTAAAGTGGGCGCTGACTTGGGTTAACTTTGGGTAGTCCGTTACCGTTGTAAATACAAATTCAAAGGGAGCTTTCACAATTCCGCCTGCAACCACTTTCATATGGTTGAGCTCAGGTTTGTCTTGGATTTTCTTCGTTTGGGCTGAGACAACAATTAAATTTTCTTTTAGAATTCTCTTTTGAACTTGGGGCTTAGACTTCCAAAACGGTACATGAAAGTCTGCAGGATGCTTTATAGGTTGGGCCTGCAAGGAAGTCACAAGCAAAAGAAAAATAAGCTTCATATGTATACTATGATAAATACCATCAAGCTCTGACAATCTTTTTATTGCTTATTCCATAAAACTACTAAAAACTATACTTAATAGACTCCCCGTAAAGGAAACCTATGACAAGACAAGAGATTAAAAAACATCTACCGAATCTTCTAACCTATTCTCGAATAGCAATGGTGCCAGTCATCGTTTGGCTTATATATCTCGACACTCTTCAAAGCGGGATTCTCGCCTGTATTCTTTTTGTCCTAGCTTCAATTACAGATTACTACGACGGATACTTTGCTCGCAAATGGCAAATCGTAAGTAATATGGGAAAGTTTATGGATCCTGTTGCTGATAAGGTTCTCGTTTCAAGCACTCTTATCATGTTGATTCCCACAGGTCGCCTTACAACACTTATGGTTATTATTTTGGTCGCGAGGGATTCTATTATCGACGGACTTCGCTCAGAAGCAGCAACCCATAATGTTGTTATAAGTGCCGCTAAAATGGGGAAATGGAAAACTGCGACTCAAATGGTTGCGATTCCTTGTATATTGTTAAATTATCCGCTCTTTGGTCTTCCAATTTACCAAATTGGATATTGGACGCTTTGGATCAGCGTGATCCTGAGTGTGGTTTCTGGATATCACTACGTTCGAGAATACATCAAATCTTGATTAGATCTATTGAACCTTGTGTTCGATATCACTAACGGAAACAAATACACTGGACGTAAACACTCCATTCCACAAAGTGACATTGCCGTTTTCAAAGATTGCGTAAATTTTTGAGCAAAATCCTTTTCTAAAAGACTTAATTTTTTTATTCAAACAAACTCTATCACCTTTTTGAAACTCACCAAGTGCTGTAACTGGATGAATCAGTGATTCAACTGGAACTGTTGCAAGCCATAACTCATCAAAAAAATCACTAGACGTAGAAGCTTTTCCTCTAATCCTTGCTAAACCTTTTTCAACATACATAACGTATACTTCTTGATATAGACCTGGGGAAGACGGGTTTTCCGCAACAGCAGTGTCTCCTTTTTTTAAAGGAATGATATTTGCCGTCGCAATACCTGAGACCAACAATGTAAGCGTAAAAAGTAACGTCCTCATGAATTCTCCTTATCAAAGAGAACGCCATTTTAATGGTTTTAACTCCGATTTGCTGAAAATTTAATTTATCAGAAAAAACTACTTGGAGTGTCTAATCCTTAGACAAATTTATAGGGCAAAATTAGAGCACAGACGATCTTAAAATCAACTCAGCCAGCTCGTCTGGTTTTGTAACCATCGGAAGATGACCAGTGCCGATAGAGTACGTTTCTTGAAACTCAGTCCTTTCAATATACTTTTGTTGCGTCTGTGGCGTAATGATCTGATCTAACGCTGCAACAATATATGCCTTAGGGATTGAATCAAATACTGCTGATTCAAACTTCAATACGGTAGTTCCAACTTTAGTTGGTTCTGAGTGTATTGCTGGAGACTTTGCAGTTTTGTAATCAAAGTCTTGAGCCATAGCTCTTAGAAATGCTCTTCTATTGCGCGGCTCAACCCTATCATTCTTAAAGACAACGGTTTTTGTGTAGGCTTTTTCGTCACGTTTTTCCATGAGATCAAACGGTCTTTCTCCATTTAATGGAACTACCGCTGAGACGTAGATAATTTTAATAATTTTATCTGGGCAAATGCCAAGCATTTGATTAGCAATGGCGCCACCTTGACTATGCCCCACAAGAATAGAGTTATCGGGAGCAAGGTCGCACGCAAATTTTGCGTAGTCGTTTAAGTCGACATTTTTATTGTTACCTCGACCTGGCAGAGTTGGAGAAATCGTTTTTCTACCCTTTTCCGCTAAGTATGTTGCAACCCTCGCCCAGCTCGATCCATCAAGATGTGCGCCGTGAAGTAACACGACTGTTTTCTCGTTACTTTTTTGAGTGGTTGAACATGACACTATCAATAGAGAAATCAGCGCAATAAAAATTTTCATACCTTCTCCTAATCGTTATATAAAATCATAAAAAATATATGTGTAACCCTCAATCCCTTTTATATGTTGATGCGTTGTTCTTTAAGGCACGACTTTCGCATTTACAGACTCATGGTTAGGTGAACTAGAACCTAATCGAAGTGGGCAATGAATTTTTAACATTTCTTCATAGATGTCAAAATCTGTGACAAGAGAGGTAACATGGGTAAGTTTTTCTTGAGTGCAATCATTGCATTTGGTTTTTGCGTAGGCCACGCACATGAAAGTGATCCTTCACAATTGACGGAAAATCAATTGGAAGCGCTAATGGCTAATGATGAAATATTAAAGGGTTTTGAGCAAGCTCGTATTCTCCAAAATACAGTTTTGAACTCTAATATTCGCGCTGAATACAAATGTTTATTTCTCGGTGACATCACAGAACTTACTCAACAAATTGCCTATACAGTCGATCAATACCAATCGGCACTACAACATATTAGCAATTCAAAAGCCTTTTACGACGAAGGGAAATTCATCGGAGAAATGAGAATTGAGCAATACAGAACTCATTTAATTCAGCTCAACCACAGTACCTCAATCATGAAAACAACACACAACTGCAAATCCTCGATCTAAAAAAGGTGAGCCGCACCTTTTGCTCAGATTTGCGTTATAAAAAACAATCATTGCGATATTCGTGACAAATATATCATGATCTGCTTTTGCATTTTTAGCACCTAGTTTAAAGGCGGCATATTAGAAGATAATATTTTGATGTTCGACCTACGGCAAATAAAACGTCAGACCATCATATAGAAGTTCTAATAAATCTATGAAAACGAAAGACCCTTGAGTTTAAACGGCTTAAGAACTTTTTGCTTCTGAGGGTTGTATTTCTTATAGGAAGAATATGTGTGTTTGCTGTTACAAAAAATACCACTATGAATGTTGGAGTTTGAATCTCGCCCACTTCTTTCATAATTTTTATAGAAATGAAGCAATAAGAGGTTATTCGTATGTTTAAGATTTTATTATCAGTACTTTTTTTAGGGTTGCCCCAGGTTTCTTTTGCGGCAACAGAAGATCAAAAGGCAGCTTGTTATAGAGATACATTGGAAATTGCTGCGCACAAGATAACTTCTCCGCACTACAAAAAATATAGAGATGGGAGAATTGCTGCGAACGTAGTAACTCAAGTTTTAAAACTTGAAAAAGAGCGCTCTTATACAACTCCTTCATCAGTTCAAATTGTTTATAAAGATTTTTCTAGTATTTCGGACTTCGTAAAAAGCCCTCAATCTTCGTTTCGCGATTTAATGTCTTGGGAGCGTGCGGGACAAAGTTGGTTTCGCAAATCATTGCTTAATATGAATGAGGATACTCTTAAGAGGATTTTTTACACCCAGTCTTGCGAAGGTGTTCTCTATTAAGGAACTAACAAAAAGGTTGGTTTGCTTATAAAAAAGGTGAGCCGCACCTTTTGCTCAGATTTGCGTTATAAAAAAACAATCATCTCGCAAAACTTATCAGCGTAAGCTTTGGAACTGGTCAGTAAAGCACATAAAAAAAGCCGAGAGTGGTGCTCTCGACTTTTGCCAGTATTATCTTTTAAAACCTTCAATCAACAATGAAGTGGTTTGGTCAATTTTATAGGTTCAACTTCAACGAAGATATTCCGCTGAATATTTTTCGACGCTCTCTCTTGCGTAATTACACTTTTGGTTAATCTCAACTTCAGGATAAGCTAATCGCAAACCGCGATACCTAATGGGGTTTGCATCCAATGATACACACCAGTAAACAGCATTCTTTGTTGCAGCACTAAGGTTCAAAAGCATTCCCCATTTGGACGAATCTAATGAAACCTGAGGATCAGCTTTTGCAATTCCTGCGAAAAAACAAATTGCTGCACACAATGTAAACATCCTAATCATTTGGAACTCCTTTAAAGAATTATTAACGTAATATATTCAGCTCACCATGTCTTAAAGATTAAAGCTACGCTTCTGCCATTTTGGAAAACTGCCGTCAGGGCTGTCTCCCGTTTACTGAGTCTACAAACATTGACTTGGGCGCCCTCAGACTCAAAGTCGTCGACTGCATTATTTATAGAATATTTAGTATGACCGACGCCGCTAGCATAACTAACCTTGCTCACATTAATTCCGCATACAACATTCTTATCTGAAGCAAAACTAATTTGCGCCATAGAACTGATCGCAAAAAAAAGACAAATTTGAACCAATAATTTCATAAAATTTTTTCCCTTCTTTAATATTTAACTTTCAAATCATGTGACACTAGCACGACAATTTAAACAAAAATAGATGTCAAAATTTTTGACATGTAATCTATTCAATAATCCAATCCTTTTAATGAAGCTTAGGGACGGCATAGCACTGGCTAAAAAGGATCTTTAGGCTCTAAGATCAATAAAACGGGCTTTGGTGACTTTGCCAAAAATAGATCATGGTTTTCAAGTACCAATTTCTGGCTAATAAAGCTTAAACCCAATGTTTAGAGCCACATTGAAGCTTTAAAGTGCTTTAATGAGCATTAGAGCCAAAGCTAACATATAAGAGGACAATGTCTTGATGGCCGCAACATGGCTTCCAGAGATTTGGTTTTAATCAATTTAATTTGCTTCAAAATTGGCGAATATCGTCGCTTTGTACAGCATTTAAACAACAGTTCCCAGGTTTTTAATTATTTATAGCACATTACAGGCTTTAGCTCGCTGTAATCAGTATATATACAACCGGCATTATTTTTGCTTTTAAAGAGTCCGCTTATCAAAATTTAAGGAGCGATTATGAAGTTATATGGAAAACAAATTATTACAGCTATTATTTTGTTATTGGCTGGGCTTGCTCAGGCAAATCAATCTGATGACCTTTTAATTTTGAAAAATGAAGATGGCACAATAAAGAGTATTACTGAATATCATATATCTTTTTATGATGATTTTTGTATAGATCAGGGTAAGCGTTTGCCAACAGCAAGAGAGCTTGCCATTGAAGCAGTAAAGCATGGTGCTGAAATGTTAGAAGTATCAGAATTTGAACAGTATGTCTCAAACCATTATGGTGTGGTGGTAGGATTTGACCTTATAGATGTTGTTAATCCTGATGGCAAAAAAGATCAGTTTTATTATAGAGAAGATAATTATAAAAGACCTGCTGGTGATCAAGGAAACTATTGGATTTGGTCATTGTCAAAAGAGACTGTTTACTTTGGTGATACCCGTTATGTTGGTATGAATACTAAAAATGGTAGCATGTATGTTGGCTATAGAATTACAGGCGCAATACGCTGTGTAAAATAATTACTTCATTAATTGGCAAAGGCTACACGAGTTCGCGTAGCCTTTGTTACTTTAAGGATTGAAGTGGATTTTCTATAATATGGGCTATTCTGATCTCTCGTTTAAGTAAGCGATCTTTTCGATACAAGATAGGCAAAAAAATAGCGAGCTTCCGTCTGGAAACTCGCTATTTTCACTTTATACTTGTGGGATTGGTTCTGGTTTCGGAATCTCAGGAAATACAACAGTGGGCTCTTGCGCTTCCGCTATTGTTTCCTTTAATTTTCGCTGTTCTTCTTCATCTCGTAACATGGCTTTTTTCTCTGTAGATTAGCGGCCCTTTGACTCTTGGGTGGTTCAAGAAAGCTCAGATCGAAAACAAGTTTGGATTGGATGTTCGACAAACGTGGATTTTGTAGCAAGAGCCGGTCTTGGGGATTTGCGTCACCAGGTGACCGGCGTACTATTGATGATTTTTAGACAAGGAACGAAGTGATTTTAACTCTAATAAAGTTGTTCTTGATCACTTCTCGATGCAGGTTAAAGAAATGTCATCCTTCTGCTGGCATTGGAATTCTAGAGCCCAGCTACAGCCGATTGCCGACGTTTTACGGATTTTTCCTACAATTCCAGTTGTCGATGCCTGCACTAATGCATGAACGGAACCAGGCTGATTCCAAGGCGCAAGATCGATCGAGTAATAGGTGATTGTTCCGGAAAATGGATCTGACGTGTTTTTCTTAGTGGCTGCTGTGGTGATTCCATTTTCCCCGAAGCGTGGACCATTTCCTGTAACCTGAAGGCTAGTTTTATCGACAGTTACTGAATGGAGTCCATCCGTGCCCGTACATACGACGGTCGGCAAATCGAAGTTTGTTTTGGGAAGATTATTTCCTGTAAGATCGATGTATTTGACGTAACGTAGTCTCTCCTCTAGCTCCGGAGAAAGCGCCGTGAGATCATTAAATCTCATATAAACGATTCTTATATTATCAGCTCCACTTAAAAAATCAGAAGGAAGCACCTGTACATAATTATTATTGAAATTTAACCTATCAAGGGCTGATAAATCTTTGAACCAATTTTGAGGTACATTTTTGACAAAATTATTTTGGAGAGTGAGAACCTTTAAACTCGCCAGACCTTTAAAAAGGTTTGGGAGAACAGCTTTAGAGATCTTATCGCTTTTCTCTGATGCTCCTCCATCCAGAGTTAGCTCTTCGAGCGCGCTTAACCCGTAGAATGTTTCATCGCTGAGAGCATCGACGGTCACTGGAGTTATATCAATCTTTTTTAACTGAGACTGATTTCTGAAAAAGCGCGGCGCGATCCTTTGGAGGCTCGTTTTTTTCAAAATCGGATTATTTTGATACTTGAATTCTGAAAGAACGTTCGGTGGCAGTGTATCGTCTGGAAGGTGCGTAATATTTGTTGAATTCAGAATTAAAGCTATTCCCTCTGAGGAATCAGGTAAGCTTAAAAGATTAGGTAATTTAGAGTATGCATCTCCATTGAGACTTAGAAATTTTAAAGAAGACAAATTTTTAAATAGACCGGGTGACGCTTCTATTCCGTCATTGAGACTTAAAGCTTCTAGAGAACTTAAATCGTCGAATAAGCCACTTGGTAGCTGGATTGGTTTGTCTGAGCGAATAGTAAGTCGTTTCAGCCCTGACAATCCAGCGAGATCACCTGGCTGGAAGTTAACTGGTTCATTTGGAGCAGCGAAATTAGTAAACAAATAAATATCAAGATCTTCAATTGATTTCAATGAAACGCCGCAGACCTTCTCAGGTTCGTCTATGTGCCAACCTTTTTTGTAAATATATTCTTTAATTGCTGTTACGACAAAAGATGATCGATTGCAGAATTGTTCCGCTTGAGATTTAGAAGCGTTAAGAATTTGTGAATTTTTATCCGCCATTGCCGAAGCACTGATTAGAAAAAACATGCTAATAAAAATAGATTTCATAATTTCCTCTAGGTAATAAAGCTGCAAACTAATGACTCGATCCACATTTGTCCATCAAAGAAATCAAATCGTGGCAGCGCGAGGTCGCCAATTTAAAGGACCAAAAAGCAATTGATTGGAGATAAGCCCTTGTTGGCTTTAAAAGCTCGTAAAATTGACCTGGCGGCATCTGATAGTTTCTAAAGGTCGTATTTCTAGACAAATCGCACGACCGATAAGAAGTCATTGAATGGCCATCTAATCGAATGCCGCGTTCGCAAGGCCAATCTTCACTCTGTCGGCGATCAAATCACGTTCTAACTGAGAGATTGAGGCAAGTATCGAGAAGATAGCAATTCCTACAGCCGTATTCGTATCACTTCGCCAGCCCCAATAGCTAAGGCCAACCATAGAGCCGCATATATAAACTTGATTGCATACATAAAAACCTCCTCAGGTTTCAGTTAAAAACTGAAAATCGAAGAAGCATACGAGAAGCAAACTCCTGTGATTTCATGTGATGTGCTGAGATTTCACTCTCACGACATATACGCTCTTTTGAGTTATTTCAAATAGTTACAATCTTTTGATTTTTTCTTTTTGTTTTGATTTTGTATTCCAGAAATTGGAGCGGAAGACGGGGATCAAACCCGCGACCTTCGCCTTGGCAAGGCGACGCTCTATCAGCTGAGCTACTTCCGCATTCTGGTGAACACTTCTGATAATTTTACTAACGACGTTTTTAGAGCGTCGCCGGCTCTCCGGGATCCTACGCTTGCGCTACGGACCCATCGTGCATGCTCCTCATTAAAACTTGCCACTGGCAACTTTTAACGCGGGCACAAGCTCTATCAGCTGAGCTACTTCCGCATTCTGGTGAACACTTCTGATAATTTTTCTAACGACGTCTTTAGAGCGTCGCCGGCTCTCCGGGATCTCTTTAGTACCTTAGAAAGACGCTAAATTAGCTGATTTACTTAAAAACTGTCAAACTCTATTTTCCCCTCTTTTTACATATTCGGGGCTCAAATAGCGAGACTAACTGCTTAAAACACTAGCCATTTGACCAGAACTCGTAACTGTGCCACCCTTTTATACGGTAATACTCTGGGGAGGGGAAACTATGCAAAATCTTATACTTACACTGGCTCTGCTGGTGCCTGGTCTACTTTATTCAACATCTTACGCTAAAGGTCCGCACTACCCGGTTCATATTATGCCTGATGAAAGAATCGATGCAGGTGTCTTGTCCGAGCTTTCTTTTGATGCACAAAATATTTTTACTTCGGACTACACTTCTGCTGCTCTCAAGGCAGGAAAGCGCAACATGGATTGGCTGGTCCATATGAACTCATTCCTTGCTGATGGCAATAAGATTGCTCTCACCAAGCCGGGCGAACTTCCGTCCTATCCGATACACAAACCAAATACTTATAGCCCCCAAACAATCGAAAGAGATTATAAGGAAATTACTTCTGAAATCCCAGAAAGTATGAAAGGAATTATTTTTGGAAATGCGAGTTTCCCAAAAGATCCAACTGAGGACCTTGAGACCTACATCCACTGGGCAAAAAAGGTGGATAAACTCTATCAAACGGCAGCTCGTTGGAACCTAATCAAACCTCACTTGCACTGGTACAAGCAATACAAGGCAGGAGATATTCGCGGTTATTACTTTTTGACTCGCGAAGAAAACCTCGCTGAAAAGTTACAATCTTTCTCGTCACTCAGTTTAGAAGATCAAAATAGATTACGCCCACTTCTCATCAACATTTGTGAAAATAGAGACGGACTCATGGGTTGTGATCGTAAACTCGACAAAGCTATTCAAGACGATAAGCTTGTCGCGTTTTTTGACACTCATGTCCCATTTGCAAAAAAAGAATTCGATAAAAATTTTGTAATTGGAGGCGTTCGACCCGATCTCAAGTGGAGAAGCTCTGAACCCAATCGCGCAACCATTCCGGTTCGTGATACCAATAACTCAGAAATAAATCACTTCTTGGAATTCAATAACGAAGAAGAGTGGAGATGGGGCGAATGGCAACTGGATCTTTATTTCACCCCAAATGCCGATGTTCATGTGGAATTCGTGCCAGGCTCCACACCTCACGTCAATAAACTCGGTGGAAATAAAATCGTAATGGATGCCAATTCACCACTTACAGAGTGGGACGTTCAGTGGACAATCCGTCACGAATTCGGTCACGTCCTTGGGCTCCCTGATTGTTATATTGAATTTTATGATAGCAACCTACAAGCCATGGTTAACTATCAGATCGACACCGAAAACATGATGTGTAGTCGTGCTGGTAGAATGCAAGAAATTCACTACGAAGAATTAAAAAGAGTATATTACAAGCAATAGTCTAAAGATTATTGACCCAATGAATGGGAGAGCCGATTATGCTCTCCCATGCTATCAAGACTTCTACTTCGACCTACAACTCAAGAACTTAAAACCACTTTGATCCTTGCGTTTCCCATTGTATTGTCGCAACTGGGTCAGCTTGCCTTTGGAATTATGGATACCGCAATGGTAGGACGCCTCGGAGCATT
>JAEYZS010000069.1 GCA_023427925.1 Pseudomonadota bacterium
CGGTAGACCTATCACCTTTGCCAAAGGGCGCTTAAGAATATCAGCAAGGAATTTTTGATCAGCCCTGTCGTTGACACGGATTTCGATCTTTTTCGACCACGGATCTATCATTGTCTGATTGATCCAATCACCTTTCCTAGAAAAAAGTATGCGCTTATCTCCTCTAGCAGAATTGTAACAGAATATAGGAGTGACCTTAAACTTGTTTAAATCTTTCATCAACAGAGTCATTAACTCTGCAAGAGAGTTCACGCGATGAGTGTCTTGTATGAAATTAACTAAGCCTCGTATCTGTTTGTTTTTCGACTCTTGGTCTTTATTGAACTGGTTAATTTCTTTCGTTCTTTCGAAAATTACGCTTTCGAGGTTTTCAGTAAACTGTGTAAGCGTTCTATTTTTGCTTTTGATTTCACGCTTTAAATTGTCGTAGCGCTTTAGCTGATGGGTGTGGTCAATCGCCTGGCGAATATCTGAAATCAGCTCCTGTTCGGTCCATGGCTTGTTAATGAACCTAAATACACCCGCGACATTTATTGCTTCTCCGAAAAGCTCTCCATCAACAAATCCCGTCACCATAAGTCGAGTGATTTCAGGATACTTTTCCTTAGCGAGCTTTAAAACCTCTATTCCTGTCATTTTTGGCATTCGCTGGTCGCAAATGAGAACAGAGACTTGGTGCTTTTCCAAAAGATTTAGAGTTTCCTCGGGATTTTCAGAAGTAACTATGTTGAATCCATGCAGCGACAGAAGCCTTCTAGCAGTAGATAATATATAAGGGTCATCATCGACCCATAGGATTGTTTCCGTCGCATCGGCCATAGAAACAATTATTTATGAATAATAGACAGCTGTCATTGGTAAATTCTCTAAAATCTTAAGGCCCGAAACATTCATGACCTGGCGAATAAAAAAGAGATTTACCAGAAGTTTGTCGGCAACACATTCGTTAACATACGAAAGCTTTTCATCCAAAACGCTTGTAAGCTCGTGATCAATAAGCGTTTTTACAATGTAATCATCAAGCTTCTCTGAGCCGCTACTTTCCATTTTCATAGCTGTTTCAAATTTATTTTCTGACTTAAAGAACTGAATGAGCTTTTCAAGCTCTTTTTGAATCACTCCCAAATCGTAGATAATTTGTTCCTGACTTAATTCACTATTGTCATGAATATTATAATAAAAACCTTCAGCAAACTTAGGGTTTGCGACTTGTAAAACCTGCAGTTTGTGCGAAATCTTTATGAGACTACTAGATATATTCTTCTGGCTCCAATTCACGGGCATTAGTTGAAAACCCAGATCGGGATGAACCTCTGACCTATAGAGACCCGCGAGTTCGTCGTATTTCTCAGCAAACCATCTTAGCTTTTCTTCGTCCTCGTCTAAGATTGCCGTCAGCACATAGGACAAATAGTGTGCGTTGTTGTCGAAGACCAGCTCGTTAGTTGAATAGATAAATTTATTGCGCACTTTCTTTTTAAAGTTAATAACATAGGAATTCGAGCGATAAGCACATTTTTGTTCAAAATCATCTTCATTGAAATTGATCTCTATCAAAGTCGTTTCAGGATTACATGCCAAAAACTTCATCGGCGATTGTGCTGTCACCACAAAAGAAGATTTTTTGAGAATACTTAAAGCTCCATCCAGGGAACAAGATTTAAACGTTACGCTCTCTTTAGGATAGTGACCGTTTTCGATATACTTCAGTAGTTCCTCTTCTTGTGACTCTAATCCCAACACTAAAACTTTCTTACCCGGATTCATCTTAAAGAAATACGTCAGTAGCATATTGAAGTCGTCAAGACTCCAAGATTTAGCCGTATCGTGGGAAAATGGGTAAATTACAACATCGAAGGACCTTGTCTTTGCTTTCATTGCAAATCTTTTCATCTCTTCAAAACCGTTGACAGTTTCGGAGAGATGGAGAACTTTTCTTTGTTCCTCCTGCGGCAGGATAGACAAAAGCCGGTCGACATAATGAAACTTCTCATGGCTGTACAAACAGTCAAAGTTCAACAATTTGGTATTCTTATTGTTTGATAAATTTTGAAGGTCTAATACGATTTCAAAATGAAGCTCTTCTATCGCTGATTGATCCTCAAGGAAAAAATGAATGTAAGGAGCAAATTCCTTCATTTTTGAGAAGTGGGGTTTGGAAATGACAAAAATTTCTGCTTCTGGATAGACTCTCGTCAGTCCTTTAATAAATGGCAGACTCATTATAAATTTATCTAGCTCATCATTTCCACGTATTAAAATTCTCACAAGAGCTCCTACTCCAACAGTCAAAAAAAGGATTCAATTTAAACGTTAACTTTATGATCTATTTTCTTTAATAGTTCCGCAGCGGCCTGATACTTTGGTTTTTCTGCCAACAAGAGTTCAAGAATTTTTTTACTTTCTTTCCAGTCTCCAGCTTGGTAGAGCAACCCTGCATATGTAAAAATCCAATCAGCGTTGGGTTCGGCGACATTCAGGAATTTTTCGAGAATTGCAATTGCCCGCTCATATTCCATTTCCATTATTCCCCAATCCACTGCAAGTTTTACCCCGACAGCATTTTTAGGGTTGATATCTAAAGCGTGAAGCAATTCACCCCAAGAAAGTTCAACATCACCACGACTTCTATAGATTAATGAAAGTCCTATCCAAGCCTTGTCATTATTCTTGTTTAGAGAGATAGCGTGCTTAAATCTCTCTAATGCGGCATCAAAGTTTTCCTTTTGCATTTCAAGGGTTCCATAGTTGACAAAGAGATCATCAGAGTGAGGAGTAATGGTATAGGCTTTGTCGTAGTATTCCTCTGCCGCATCAAAGTCCCTAGCTCTAGTGCTGATGTTTCCGAGCTTCTTATAAATTTGGAATAAATGCGGGCTCTCGTAATTGATCATTTCTAGGGCTTTAAGAAAAAACTCTTTGGCCAACTCGTCTTGAGCGGCTGTATAAAATGCATCCGCTAAATAGAAATAGTTCGTTTCAGACGGAGATGATTCAGCAAGCTTAAAATAGGTTTCGATCGCCTTTTCAACTCTACCTAATTGTAATAAGCAGTAGCCTCTCCAGTTCAACGCTTCCGCGTGATACTCATCTTCGGCTAAAATTGTATCCAGGAGATTTAAAGAAAGCTCGTAGTCTCCGTGGTCTATCAGTATAAGGGCATTCTGAAACAAAAACTCGATGTCAAAGTGACTCGTTAGTTTTGTTGAAAATCCTTCTGTTTGTTGTTCTGGACGATGCAAATTTATTTCTGGCGTCATAAGAATCCTTTCTCAGTACACCAGATATAAAAGCAATAAAAATGCCAGCCTCTAAT
>JAEYZS010000073.1 GCA_023427925.1 Pseudomonadota bacterium
TCTATGATCTTTCAAGAGCCAATGACTTCGCTCAATCCCGTTTTCACTGTGGGTGATCAAATTGCTGAAACAATTCTTCTTCACCAAAACGTAACTAAACAAGAAGCTTACGAAAAAACTTTAGAACTCATGAATCAGGTGGGTATCCCCGATCCTGAAAAAAGAATCAAGTCCTACCCTCATGAGATGTCCGGCGGTCAAAGACAAAGAATTATGATCGCAATGGCAATTGCGTGTAATCCAGCTCTTCTCATTGCCGATGAACCAACAACGGCTCTTGATGTTACTATTCAAAAACAAATTCTAGAGCTCTTAGCGGATCTTCAAAAAAAATATAAAATGAGTATGTTGTTCATCACTCATGACCTGGGTGTAATCGCAGACATCGCAGACGAAGTCGTCGTCATGTATCGCGGTGACATTGTTGAAAAAGGAACAACCGAGCAAATCTTTAAAGATCCCAAGCATCCTTACACAAAAGGGCTACTTGCTTGCAGGCCTTCACTCGAAAGAAATCCAGTTCGTTTACCGACAGTAAGTGATTTTATGACTGTCGACGGTAAAGAGAAAACTTTTGATGTTGCCGCTCACGCTCAGCAAAAAGTTATTAAACCAATTACTGATGAACATCCTGTGTTGTTAGAACTTAACGACGTCAAGAAACATTTCCCGATCAAGGGTGGGATCTTTGGACGAGTGAAATCTCACGTGAGAGCTGTCGATGGGGTTTCCTTGCAAGTGAGAAAAGGTCGGACCTTAGGACTCGTTGGCGAATCGGGATGCGGTAAATCCACTTTGGGCCGCACTATTCTGAGGTTGATTGAGCCTACCGAAGGACAAATCAAATACAATGGCGTAGATATCCCTAGTCTAAATCAAAACGAACTTAGAAAATTGCGCAGAAAAATGCAGATCATTTTCCAAGATCCCTATGCTTCTCTAAATCCGAGAATGACGATTGCTAGTGCGATCATGGAACCAATGGTAATCCACGGTCTTGGCAAAAACAAAGAAGAGCGCATGGAAATGGCATCGGCTCTTATGGATAAAGTGGGCCTCGATAGAAAGTTTTTAAATCGATATCCTCACGAATTCTCAGGCGGTCAACGACAAAGGATTTGCATTGCGAGAGCATTAGCGGTCCAACCTGACTTTATTGTCTGTGATGAGTCGGTCTCTGCACTCGACGTTTCTATTCAAGCTCAGATTTTGAATCTACTCTTAGATCTTCAAAAAGAAATGGATTTAACTTATATTTTCATCTCGCATGATCTCGCCGTTGTTAAGTTTATCGCGGACGAAGTTGCAGTGATGTACAATGGCAAAGTCGTTGAAAAAGCAGATGCGATCTCGATCTATGAAAATCCTCAACATGATTATACAAAGAAATTATTGAGTGCAATTCCAAAGGGAATTCCAAAATCACTTTCTCTATAAAAGTATTTGGAACTTAATAATAAAGAAGCCAACCCAAAAGGTTGGCTTTTTCGTTTTTTATCTCTATTAAAAGTCTTAAAAAGGAGCGCCTATCTTTATTTCAAAACCATTAAAGAGATCTGGCTTACGAGAAGGCTTGTCTGCCATATCTAGCAAACTCGATATGGTTGGGCAAATACAATTACTTTTTCCCTTGTAACCTAAGAAGTGTCTCAACGGCTTTTTTTACTTTTTGAACCTCGAAAGGTTTTTTGATGTAGTCATCTGCACCAACTTCAAAACCGCGTTTTACATCAAGCTCACTCGTCTTGCCTGACAAAAAGATGAGTGGAATTTTTTTGAGGTCCTCGTGTTCTTTTAAGAGCTTTGCAAGTTCGTAGCCGTTAAGCCATGGCAATCCAATATCTAAGATGATTAAATCAATCGGTGAATCATCCAAAACATCCGAGAGCTGGGTTCCATCAGCTGCGGCAATAACCCGGTATCCTTCTTTTTCGAATATGCGTCTCATTGCTGCGCGAATTGTTTCATCATCGTCGATTACGAGGATAGAGCGCGGCTCTTCCTTTTTTTGGACCTTCCTGAACTGATCGAGAGACACGACTTCTTCTTGAATCATTTTCTCTTTTGCGAGCTTTTCGATTTTTTCTATAAGCGACTTAGTATTGTTTTTTTTAGACATCCCTGATCCTAACTTGGCCTATATCACATGTGATTTTTTTCAAGCCATCTTTCTGCATCGATTGCGGCCATACATCCTGTACCTGCTGCAGTAACTGCTTGTCTATAGACATGATCTTGCACGTCTCCGCACGCAAAGACACCGTCTATATTAGTGTATGTTGAATCAGGTTTTGTAATGAGATAACCCGTTTCATTCATATCTAATTGTCCTTTAAAAATATCTGTATTTGGTTTGTGACCGATAGCTATGAAAAGCCCTTCGACTTTAAGCTCAGATATTGATCCATCTTTTGTGTCTTTGATTTTTACCCAACGAACAATGCGATCTCCGCCTACTTCATCCACTTCCTTGTTCCAATGAACAACGATCTTTTCGTGATTTAAAACTCTTTCCGCCATAATCTTAGATGCGCGGAACGAATCGCGTCTGTGAAGTACATGAACCTTTGTCGCATATCTTGTAAGGAACAAAGCTTCTTCCATTGCGGTATCACCGCCTCCTACAATTGCAACTTCGACATTCTTAAAGAACGCACCATCGCAAGTCGCACAGGCCGAAACACCTTTACCCCAGAATTGTTTTTCTGATGGGATATTGAGAAGCTTTGCTGTCGCACCTGTGGAGACGATGACTGTTTGCGCTTGATATTCTTTGCCATTGGACCAAACTTTAAATGGGCGCTTCGAGAAATCCACTTTCTCTACCATTTGAGAAATCATTTTTGTACCGAATCTCTCAGCTTGTTTTCTGAAGACTTGCATCATCTCTGGCCCCATCACACCTTCGGCAAACCCTGGATAGTTTTCAACATCCGTTGTAGTCATAAGTTGTCCGCCCGGCTGATCTCCTTCAAATAATAGCGGCGATAAATTCGCACGAGAGGTATAGATTGCGGCCGTATAACCTGCTGGCCCTGAACCGATAATAATTACTTTTTCTATATTGTTAGTTTCGCTCATAAATTTCCTTACTGTTAATTAGGAATACATTAGCAAATATCAACCCAACATACAAAGTTTTGCGCAGCGATTTTAAGCCAAAAAGTAGACCGAATTGTTGACTCATCCGGCCATTATCCTCAATATATGCTATGCCTAAAATCACGTTCGCAAAAAGCGGTAAAGTCATTGAAGTTCCTCATGGGGCTAATCTGTTTCAGATCTTAAATGAGATGGGCATTCCAGTGGCATCTTCATGTGGAGGGGAAGGGGTCTGCATCAAGTGCATGGTGAAAGTCATCGAAGGACGTGAAAACCTTTCCCCTGAAGGTGACCTTGAAATAGACATGAAGGAAATCCATGATGCACCATCCGGCCAACGCATGAGCTGCCAAACAGAAGTGCATGGCGATATCACGATTGATACTGACTACTGGTAATCCGGTATCCGAACCTTTAAATCCGACTCTCGAATTCAATCCACCTCCATTGCAATTCGCTGGCTTTAAAGGCTTCCTTATCCTTTGCATATCTTTACATCACGAACCTCAAAAGGTTTAAACGTAATGGGAGATATTATGAAAAATTTATTTTTATTAGCAACTATAGGCGCCATTTTTACTGCCTGTGGAGAATCACAAAAAGAAGATACATGGGAGGCGCCGCAATTAAAGATTCTTCGATTGGATAACTCAGGCAAAGCTTCAACTCTTGAGAATACTGACGTGATATTTCCAACCGATAGAGTTTATTTCGAGGATCCACAAGCTCATTCTATCGAATCTAACGTTCGTTGTTCTACACAAAATAAAAGCATCGAAGAAAAGAAGACGTTCCAAAATAATTTTGTCATTGTAAGGGATACCTTGCCTGTGAAAGCAACTCTCTTTGATGACTCTATAATCTGCCAAATCAAAATCACACTCAAAAATCAAAAAGGCTCTAGCAAACTCTATCAATTGCTAGATAAGAAGGTTGACCTCAGCAAGATTTCTCCTGAAATTAAAATACCGGACCGGGTTTATTATTCAGAATTTTCAAAGGTGTTTATTAACGGCACTAAACCCTACGATGTCCTAAACTTGGTCTGTGAAAATCTCCATGCAAGTTTTCAAGTTATCGAAAACTCTTCACCCACTCTCGAAAATTTGGCCTATCGAGATGAAGTTCCCCACAAGGACATCGATATAAGACAATACAGTCCATATCAGACTTGCAGGGTGACTCATAATCAAGACTCTAAATTGCTAATCTCTAATAAATTTGAGATACGATTTGAAAAGTTGAGCCCAAGCTATAAAGCACAAATCCGCTCTGACAACAGGCATGGCGGAAGACTCATAGTCTATGAATTGAATCTTTCAAACCCACACAATGTCCCTATTACTGTTGCATTTAATAGAAACATTAAAGTTATTCCATTTCGGATTCGAACACAGTTCTCAAATCGCGAGTTTGACGGCGTTGCCCGTTACCACAATTCACAGGAAGAAATTGCATTCGCAATGAATGGCAATTCCAAGCTTGTTGAAAGAGGGCACATCACAATAGTTCACATTTTACCGGGAGAAGAGTTTCTTCTTACAGGATATCGAGACGTTGGGAGCTGTGATGATCGACGATGTGTTTACTCAGAAGCCGATCGCAGCCATCTTCCTATATTTGATCTGAAGTATAACTATAGAAGCCTAGAGGAAATTGCACAAGCAAAGGAATTAAAACTGCTAGATCAAACTTCAGTGAACTAATTACGAGCACAGCGGACGAGGTTGGTTTTGATGCCTTTTCTCGTCCAGAGTTTTTCAAAGTGAGTTTGGAAATTTTCTTGAGCCCATTCAGAAGAGTGAAGATCATTTGTCAGTCTTTCGATTTTGTAAGGGCTCTTTTTTAGCCTTTCTACTGTCCACTCAAAATATTCGAGATTGTCCGACTTAAACTCTAAGAATGTTCCAGGTTTTTGAATTTCAAATAATGTGTGCAAGAAATCGAGCTGAATCAATCTGTTCTTGTGATGACGTTTCTTAGGCCACGGATCTGGGAAGTAAATGTAAGTATTGTCCACTTCTCCGGGATTAAAGATCTTATCAATTAAAGTCGCGTGCATACGCACACCGCGAACATTAATGCAGCCGAGAGAATCTGCTCGCTTTAGGGTTTGATGCAAACATTTGTACTTAATTTCTAACCCCACCAAGGTGCGATTCGGGTTTTGAAAGCAGTGATGAGCAAAAAAGAATCCGTTACCGGTTCCAATTTCAAGATCTAGCGGCGTTTCCTCAGAAACTTTAAAAACCTCACTTCTCCAGCGACCTTTCATTTCTGCTGCGGGCTCAAAATCAAAATAAATGCCTTTAAGCTCATCACGGAGTTTTAAAAGATAAGGAT
>JAEYZS010000092.1 GCA_023427925.1 Pseudomonadota bacterium
CCTCTGTGATAAATTCCATAATCTCTTTGGATTCGAATGTCCTTGTATGACTCAAGAGAATAATGAGCGTTCAAAGATTTTTTAACTAAGAATCCCACTTGGATTCCGCGCTCATCGTTCCCTCTGCGTAAAAGGACGTCGTATTTGTCACCCAAATATCTCTTCACAAAATGCTCGAGCGAAGCCTTTCCAAAAACTTCTTGGAGGACAAGAATATCGGCATTGAGATCTTCTATGACTCGCTTAATTTCTATGAGTTTTTCTTCTGATTTAGAGAACTCGAATTGAATATTCTTTGGTGTCCTTCGAGCAGCTTCCGATCCACGAGGGTATTCGGCTTCTTGGATTTTAAAGTTAAACATGTTCCAAGTGACGATTTTAAGTTTTTGGTGCTCACGGAGGCTGTACTCTTGAGATTGTCTTTGATGATAGGGATTGGCGCGAACGACAAAGGGCTGTCGCGATTCATTGTTTCGAAATAAACTTTCACAGAGTTGAACACCAGATACTCGAGCATAAGAGTTATCCAGATGAATTAAAGAAAAGAATAGAGCAAATCCCAAAGCGGTCTTTAACAGACCCGCGTGCAGCTTCCCCAAGTTCCCCACGAACTACTACCCCATTTTTGTGTTAGGCCTAGAACCCCTTCATAGGCCTCACCACTTATGGAACGAACCTTTCTTGATGGTTTGTCGTGCAATTGCGTACAATATAATCATACTCAACACCGACACGATCATGGCCTTCAAAATAGGAACATCCGAGTGGTTCAAAATGCTATAGCGTACTCCGTTTACAAAGTACAATAGAGGATTGATTGCGGATATTTTTTGCCAAAAAGGATGTAGATTTTCAAGGGAATAGAAGACTCCGCCCAAGTAAATTAATGGCAATAATACAAAGCCACCAATTGCGTTGACTTGTTCAAAATTTTTAGAGCGAAATCCAACTATAATGCCGATAAATCCAAACGCTAGTCCACCTGCTATTAAATAAAACAGCAGCCAAAAAGGATGGGCAATCGTGAGTAGACCGCCTGTCGAAATGTAATGAAAGATCTGACTTGCTAAAAAGGTAACAAAACCCACGGCCAGTCCTCTAATGATTGACCCCAAGCTAAATGCAAGCACGATTTGATTGAGAGTCAGTGGAGAAACTTTGAGATCAAGGATATCACCGTTAAACTTCGAACTTAATATCGAACTCGACGTATTCTGAAAAGCATTATTCAGTGTCGACATAGTGATCAAACCAGGAATCAGAAATGCTAAATATGAAAGTCCGCTCGATAAGGTGATGCTATTTCCGAGGCTAACACCGAAAATTAAAAGATAAAGCGTCGCATTTACCAAAGGAGTGACAATTGTTTGTCCAGCCACCTTCCAAAAACGTAAAATTTCTTTTTTAAATAGAGCTTTAAATGGAGCAAATTGTAATTCTTGTTTTATTTCAGTTTTCATCTTTACTTCTGTCCCAATATGCTTAGGAATGCATCTTCTAGTCGACCTTCTCGAATTTTTACATCTACAACCTTAGTTAAATCGAGTTTCAGATTTGACATCAATTCACCTAGTTCCATATGTGAGGGAATCTCAAACACTAGAGAATTGACGTATGAATTTAATTCTTGTCTTTTGAGGTAAGAACTTTGCACTTGGACGTTGTCCTTTGTGATGATTAAAACTTCTCTCTGAGTTAAGCTTTTCACGAGGTCTTTCGTGGGACCTACAGTTTTGAGTTCTCCTTGATGAATAATACCGATTCTATCACAAAGATTTTCTGCTTCTTCGAGGTAATGGGTTGTTAGAAGAATCGACATTCCATTTTGATTGAGTTCTTTTACAAACTCCCAAAGTGAGTTTCTGAGCTCAATATCAACGCCCGCCGTTGGCTCATCTAACAACAAAAGCTTGGGTTGATGAACGAGGGCCTTGGCAATTAGAAATCGGCGTTTCATCCCTCCACTCAGCTCTCGGACTTTTTTATGCTTATGAGGCATGAGTCCCAGTTTCATCAAGAGGTAATCAATATATTCTTGGTTGTTTGGAAGACCAAAATAGCCGGAATGAAATTGTAAAACCTCATTGATATCAAAAAAACCATGATTGATAAGCTCTTGTGGAACAATTCCAATATGGGACTTGGTGGATTGAAGTCCCTGCGAAACATCTTCGCCAAAGATTAGGGCTTCGCCTTTGGAGGCCGCTTCAAGCCCAATTAAAATAGAAATGAGGGTTGTTTTACCGGCTCCATTGGGACCCAGGAGACCCAAAACTTCGCCTTGTTTCATTTGAAGGCTCACACCCTTTAGGGCGTGTGTGGGGTTTTTAGTGCCGTATACTTTTTCAAGGTTTCTAACTTCAAACGGATAACTTGTCATAAGCTATTGATTTTAAAACGGTCGCCTGAGGATGTCACGAATCTCTTAATGTGTTGCTCTTTCTTATTTTTATAACTCTGTTTCGAATTTGACATGCCGATTCATTGCCGCTTATATTCCCACCCATGGCACAACAAACTTCTAATCAACAATACTTAGTGAGTACATTTTATAAGTTCGTAAAGCTCGACAAAGAGTTTCTTAAAGAGCTCAAGGAGCAGATTGAAAAAAAAGCTCAAGAGGCTAAAATTAGAGGCTTATTCTTGCTTGGAACCGAGGGAATCAATACGACAATTTCAGGTACTGAAGAAGGTTGTGCGGAATTTAGAAAGTTTATTGCTGAATGCACGCCCGTCGGAGATATCAATTACAAGAACAGTATTTCTAACTACATGCCGTTTAGAGCTTTTAAGTTAAAAATTAAAAAAGAAATCGTAACACTCGGAGATACAGAGTTAGTTCCTGAGAAACCTCAGTTTTATCACTTAAAGCCTGAAGAGTGGCAGGACGTTTTGGATAACGACCCAGACGCTGTCGTAATTGATACTAGAAACTGGTATGAGACTGAGATTGGAAAATTTAAGCGAGCATTAGATCTCAACATGAATGAATTTAACGAGTGGCCCGACAAAGTTAAAGAACTCAACCTTGAAAAAGACAAAAAAATCTTAATCTATTGCACAGGTGGAATTCGCTGTGAAAAAGCAATCCTTGAAATGCACAAGCAAGGATACCAAAATGTTTATCAGTTGGATGGTGGTATTTTAAAATACTTCGAAGATCTTCCCGAGCAAAAGAAAGAAGCTCAGTGGGATGGCGAGTGTTTTGTATTTGATCGTAGAGTTGCTGTTGGACCAGACCTTGAAACGACGGAGAAATATACATTCTGCCCTCATTGCGGTCAGCCTGCATACCAAGAGGTCTCTTGTATCAGATGTGATAAGCCGCAGAAAATTTGTGGAAAGTGTTTGAGCTCTGAAAAAGAAGAATACAAGACTTGTTCTAAAAACTGCGCTCACCATCACGCCAAGGGTTCGAGAGTAAAAAGGAAACAACAAGGTATCACCAGGCAAGAGCTGCACAAAAAATCTGGCACGACTACAAATTAACGCTTTTTATTAATATACCAAGAAGGACTAAAGAATCTCATCGCGTTTGAGATTTGACGGGCTTCTTGGTATTTCTTACGTTGTGCGGATAAATCTTTAGAAAACAAGCTCTCAAGAATATCTTCTGCGGCTCTCTTTCTTTCGTCTTCTGTCGCGAATTCATTTCTTAGTGCGAGGATTTCTCCAGAATCGAGCCAAATTCCTCCGCAGCCAGCGCACTCATCGACTTCGACTTTTCTTTTAATACTGCTAAATCTTTGAAAGAGTTTAATCCCATTACACTTTGGACATGATAAAGGCGCAGGATTTCGGTGGAGATTTTCCTTAGGCTCAATATTTAGATCAACGAGAGGTTCGTGGGCCTCGTCGAATTTTTTGAGTTCGTGATTATCAAACCACACTCCACCACAGCCCAAATTACAGGCATCTAAAGAGACGTTGTCGATATTGAAATTATTGAGTTGAGAATTACAAGCTGGGCACTTCATAAATTAAGTATATGAAATGAGCAGATTATAGCGCAATATCTTTAAATATTTAGCAAGACTAAAGTTTTTTAAAGAAAAGAGTTTACCTCGGCAATTTATTGCCCTATAACAGTTAGCTCACTGGTTAGTTTTGTCGCGGGATGGAGCAGCCTGGTAGCTCGTCGGGCTCATAACCCGAAGGTCGT
>JAEYZS010000146.1 GCA_023427925.1 Pseudomonadota bacterium
TTTCAACTTTGTAATTTTAAAAATTAAATCAATTATTCGTTCTCTAGTTGCAAATTCAAAATCCTCTGGCAATGCTGGACCAGTTCCAAATGAGAAAATGGGCAAGTCAAATTTCTTTTGGAAGTTATAAATAACACCATGACTGATGGCCTCATCTAGCTTGCTGAAAATCATACTTGTTGGTTTTGCAATTCTATATCTTTCAGTAATTTCAAAAGCGTCTTTATCTTTGAACGTACTTGAAAGCACCAAATGGCGGTCACAAGGAACTTGATCCGGAGGCAGTAATCTTCTGAGTTTTTCAATGGCTTCAACTTCTCTTAACGCATTACCTGGGAAATCGATCAAGACGTAATCTAATGATCTTAGTGATTCGACCACAGCTTTCCAATCTTCCTGCTTTTTTAATACACCGAAGGGAACGTTTAGAATCTGAGCATAAGTTCTCAATTGATCTACTGCACCCACCTTTTCTGTATCAGCAGTTAAGATTCCCACTTTTTTATTTTGTTGAATCACGTAGTGGCTTGCGAGTTTAATCAATGACGAGGATTTGCCGCTTCCTGTAGTCCCTAAGAATATTTGAACCGGTGAAGCATCTGAAGGATTTGAAATTCTGAGCTCACTCATCATATGCTTTGCAATGTAGCCCTCAACGAGGGATTGCTTACCCGACATTTCTCTAAGCTCTCGTTTTGCAAGATCCAAAAGTCTTAGGATATGTTCATCAGCAATTCCTGCTTGAGAAAGTTTATTATATATTCCACTCAATTCAAAACTTACACCCTTATCGGCTCCTGGATGCATAGTGGCTGAAACTTTTGGCGCAGCCTGTGTCTGGAAATTTTGAATCATATTTCTTAAGTTTAAAATTTCATTTTTTAGAACCTGGACTTCTGAAAGCGAAGTGTTAGGAGCTGGTTGCGCAACCGCCTTCTTTTGAGGAGAAACTTCAGCGTTCTCAAAAGCCTCCAGCGCGGATAGCGCCGCACTTTTAACTCTTTGATCTGCAGACAATGGCGCCACGGACTTGCCCGAAGCTCTATTGTAAGTTTGCTTTTCAACAAATTGTTGAGGCTTGCCCAGCTCTTTTAAAAGATCATCAACAGTTTTTCCGTTGGACCTCATTTTTGCTTCTTCATAGCCCATTTGGCTTTGCATATCATCGTCAATGTCTATGTATCTGGTTTGAGTAAGTGGTCTACGTTTATTTTCATCTTCCGATTTCGCGTCTGTGTATCTTCTTACACTTTTTTCAATGAATTCTTTCTGAATACGCATAGATTTTTGTCGTAGCAAGGCAAGTTGCTCTTCCTTTAGACGACTTTCAGCCCATTGCTTTTTTCGTAGTTCAGTTTCGGAAATTGCCGCTGTGATTTCAATACTGTTTCTTCCCATCAATCCGAAACCACGGCTATTATCTTTTGCATTCAAAATAATTGCACCAGGACCTAGGTGGTTTTTCACCATCTCTAAGGCTTCCTTCATAGTTGGTGCTTCAAATTTCTTAACTTGCATTTGTTATCTCCACAGTTCCCACAGAGCTGACCTGAGCATCCGCAGTTAATTCGTTATGCGAAAGAATAATCAATTGAGGTATAAACCGAGATGTTAACTTATAAATATGTCTTCTAATCGTAGGTGATGTTAGCAGTACTGGCGAAGAAGCAATATCAGGATTTCTTTCGATCTGTCTTGAAAGTTCCATAATTAGCTTATTTGCAGTATGAGGATCCATAACAAGTTGAATGCCATTTTCTGTTTGAAGTAATGAGTTAGTGATAGCCTCTTCTATCATTGGAGACAGAGACAAGACTGGTATAATTCCTTCCTCATTTGTATATTTGCGAGTAATACTACGAGCTAAACGCTTTCTTACAGACTCAACTAACAGTTCTGTGTCTTTTGTTTTTTGTGCCTCATCTCCCAAAGTCTCCATGATTGTTAACAGATCACGAATGGAAACTTGCTCTTTAAGGAGTCCTTTGAGCACCTGAACCACAGATCCAATAGTCATATGCTCTGGGATGACTTCTTCAACGACCTTTGGATGAGTCTTTTTAAGGCCATCGATAAGTCTCGTAACTTCTTGACGTCCAATGAGTTAATGAGCATTCGTTCGAATAACTTCGGTTAAATGAGTTGCCACAACTGTAGGTAAATCCACGACCGTGTAACCTGCAAGCTCAGCATCATCTCTAGACGCTGGCGAGATCCAAAGCGCATCCAATCCAAATGCAGGTTCCTTAGTAGGTATTCCATCGACCTGACTAGAAACATTACCCGGATCCATTGCAAGCAAACTATCTGGATTCAAGACACCCTTACCGACTGTGGCGCCTTTGATCAATATGCGATATTCGCCCGATTGCAGTTGTAGATTATCTCTAATATGAATACTCGGAACGACAATTCCGAGATCCAGCGCAAATTGTTTTCTGATGCTAACGATTCTCTCTAATAAATCGCCTGAGTTATTGCTTTCAACGACACTGATAAGACCGTAGCCGACCTCAAGCTCAAGAGTATCCAAAGACAGTAGGCCTTCCACATTTTCTTTTGGTTTAGCTGCGGCCTCTTGAGCCCTTGCAGTTTCTTCTTTAACTCTTTCATCTTCAATTTTTGTCATAAACCAAGCAATCAATGCAGTTCCCGCTGACATTATTGCAAATGGAAAGAATGGAAGACCTGGAATTAAACCCAACAAGATGAGAACAACGGAAGCAATATTTACCGCTCTTGGCTTCAAGAATAATTGTTTTGCCATCTCGTTACCCATGTTCTTACCACTTGAAGAACGAGTGACAATAGCACCTGCCGCAGTTGAGATAATGAGAGCTGGAATTTGAGTCACAAGTCCATCACCCACGGTGAGTTTTGTATAGAACTGAGCAGCTGTTGAGATGTCTAAGCCCTTTTGAAGGACACCAATGAGTAATCCACCAATAATATTAATTCCGGTGATAACAATAGCAGCTATCGCATCACCACGAACGAATTTGCTGGCACCATCCATCGATCCATAAAAATCAGCTTCCGATTCGATTTCCTTTCTTCTTCTTCTTGCTTCTTCTTCGTTGATCAAACCAGCGTTCAAATCCGCATCGATTGACATTTGCTTACCGGGCATTGCATCGAGTGTAAACCTAGCAGCCACTTCAGCAACCCTACCGGAACCTTTGGTAATTACGATAAAATTAATAACAATAAGGATGAGGAATAAAATCAAACCGATGACGTAGTTGTCACCGACAACGAAACCACCAAAAGCTTCGACAACGTGTCCGGCAGCCGCGGTACCTTCGTGTCCATGACTAAGAATCAAACGTGTTGTTGCAATACTCAAAGAAAGTCTAAATAGAGTAGCGACAAGAAGAATCGTCGGGAATACGCTAAAGTCTAATGCCTTTGTTGCGTATAAAGCCGAAAGAAGGATGAGCAAGCTCATCGCAAAAGACATAGTAAGAGAAATATCAACAAGGAAAGGTGGAAGCGGAATGATCATAAAAACGATCACCGCAATCAAGCCAAATGCCATCAAAAGATCTGTGTTCTTTGCCAGACCATCAAATCTTTTTATAAATTGATATAAACCTTCCATTCGCTAATCCTTTAGAACATGTCCGGGCTAACGCCTGGATTTTGTCTATTAGTAGTACTTCTCGACTTTCTCTTTCTTTTTAATTTATAAACATACGCAAGAACCTCTGCTACGGCGTTAAACAACTCCCTTGGAATCACTTGACCGATTTTAAGAGTTTTAAACATCGTTCTTGCTAGTGGCTTATTTTCTACGATAGGAATTTCATTTTCTTTTGCAATTTCTCTGATTTTTAGAGCAACTGCTCCAGCTCCCTTAGCTATAACTTGTGGGGCAGGAAGATCCGCTGAATACTTTAGAGCAACAGCTAAATGAGTAGGGTTTGTAATAACCACATCTGCCTTTGGCACATCGTTCATCATTCTTTTGCTTGCAAGTTCTCTTTGAATGCGACGAATACGAGCTTTGATATGCGGATCCCCTTCTCGGCTTTTGACTTCTTCTTTGATTTCTTGCTTTGTCATACGCATTTTCTTTTCCAGTTCCCAGCGTTGGAAGCCGTAATCAAAAAGAGCAATAAAGGTCATCGCCAGAGCCACACCGAAAATGAGCTTAAACGAAATATCACCAAAGTAACCTGATAGCTGATCAACTGTATAGTTCACCATGAAAGGAGCTTTTAAAACCTCAGCCTTAATGATCATGTAAACGACAAAAGCTACGATCGTAACTTTTAATAAAGCTTTAAGCCCTTCCATGATTGCGGTTAATGAAACAAGTCTCTTTAGTCCATTGAGTGGATTGATTTTATTGAGATTCGGTGAAATTGTTTCTGAAGTGCTTAGGAAACCAATTTGGAATAAACTTGAAGCAATCCCAATATTAAATACCAAGCCGAATACTGGTAAAACGATATAGGCCATCTTTCGAATAGCAAGAAAAATTGCTGCTTTATAATCGCCGTTACGAGCTGCAATTACGATATAATCGCCATAAGTTTGAGTGAAAAGTTCTGCAACTTGAGTAAAGAAATATCGACCAAGCATCCATATCAACAGAGATGCTCCAAATAGCATAAGCACAGTTGCCAACTCTTTTGTCTGAGCAACTTGACCTTGCTTACGGAAGTCTTCGCGCCGCTGGGCCGTTGGCTCTTCCGTTTTTTCCTGATCGTTGTCTTCGCTTGCCATAATCTCTTATTTCTCTTTAAATCTTTTTAAGTATTGAGAACAAATTCTCAGCACTCCAATTTAAGTTCTCACCCATTATCACTATGTAAAGCGGTATCGTGACGAACAATACCGCAAATCCTAGTAAAACGTTAATTGGCCAGCTCGTGACCAACACGTTGATCTGCGGAACTGCTCTACCAATAATACCCATCGCCATGTTTGATAAAAATATTGCTCCCAAAATTGGAGCTGCTAATTTGATTCCCATTATCAAAATATCTTGGCCGATCGCTGCTAAATCTCTCATTGGAACGAGATTCAAAGAAACCTTTGCCAAAGGAACTGAACTGAAACTTTCCACTAGACCTTGTATAAATATGTGGTGCCCGTTAAAAGCGAGAAAAAAAAGTCCACCCAGTAACAAATAGAAGTTTTCAACACCAGTTACACTTCTATCCATAGTTGGATTGAAGAGTTGGTCAGAAGATAGACCCATCGAAAGAGTTACTAGCTCCCCGCAAACAGTTAAGATGTGATAGAAAAATCTAGCTATAAAACCAATGAACAAGCCCATGAATGCTTCTTTAATGACCAATACGAATAGATCTCCTGAAAGCATTTCAGGATTCAGCCCCGTTGCATTTACAACCGGATAGATTACCATTGCCATGGTGAGAGCTAAAAGTAACTTTACCATTGGAGGCATTGTCGCATTTTCAACAATTGGAAATGCTACTAAAAAAGCAGAAATTCGCACTAGAACTAGTGCAAACGCTAAGAGCTGAATTTCTGATAAGTAGCTAATGTCCATTTTTTTACCTTATATAATCCGTAATGTTTTCAATCATATTAATCGCAAATCGGCTCATAATATCCAGCATCCAAGGACCCGCGATAACCATAACGATCGCTACGACTACAATTTTAGGAATAAAAGTTAAAGTGGCTTCGTTGATCTGTGTAATAGCTTGAAGCACACTTATGATTAAACCCACCACCAAAGCTGTGATGAGAATTGGTGCTGCAAGAAACGCAGCTGTTTTAATTGTTTCTTGTCATAATTGCATTATTAATTCGTCAGTCATCACACCACCTCTTCAAATATGATCAGCCAAAACTCTTTACTAAAGAGCCGATAATCAATCCCCATCCATCCACTAAAACAAAAAGCATAATTTTAAACGGTAAAGAAACTACAACAGGAGGTAACATCATCATCCCCATAGCCATAAGAACACTTGCAACGACTAGATCGATGACAAGAAACGGGAGATAAATAATAAATCCAATTTGAAATGCAGTTTTTAATTCAGAGATAACAAATGCAGGAATTAGTACCGCAGAAGGAACATCTGCTCGTGTTCTAGGTTGTTCAATTCTTGATAATTTTACAAACAACGCAAGGTCAGAGTCCCGAGTCTGATTAAACATAAATTTTCTAAGAGGCGCCATTGCATTGTCAAAAGCAGCTTCTTGTCCTACTTTTCCGTCTAAGTAAGGTTTTAATGCCTTTTCATTTATTTCGCTAATTGCCGGAGACATAATGAACAAAGATAAAAAAAGCGACAATCCCACCAACAGCTGGTTCGGTGGCATCTGCTGCGTTCCTATTGCTTGTCTCAAAAAAGACAATACAACGATGAGTCTTGTAAATGACGTCATCATGATAAGTATGGCTGGCGCTAAAGTTAATACAGTTAAGATCATAATGATCTTAATCGTATTTACAACTTCAGTTGGATTTTGTGTCGATTTAAATCCGAGCGAGACATTTGGTAAAGTTACACCTTGAGCTTGGGCAAAGCTTCCGCCAAACAACAACCCGATCGCTATTACAACTGATGCTATCCCAAACTTTTTCAAAACTTAGATCTCCTTCATGTTTTTAAGACGACCTGAGACAAAGTCTTTGATTTTGGAAATCGAAAACTCGTCTTCTTCGTCTTGAGGACCATCACTCATCGAATTGTCTAATGATTGAGAAAAATCTTTTGGAGTATTCTCTGGAATTTCCTCATCTAACAGAGCCAAAGTTTTAATTAGATTTATGTTTTGATCGGTAACACCAATCAACATGCTCTCACCAGCCACTCGAATAATAGCTAACGATTTTTTTGGGCCTAAATAGTGTTGGGCAAGAACTTTAACTTGTGAGTGCTTTTTTTGTGGAGTTCTCTTCATGAATTTTCTTAAGAAAACTGAAAAACCGAGCAATAGACCAAGCACAAGAACTAAGCTCACCATCACTCGAGATGTGGATGCCTCTTTTCTCTCAGATGCACTTGATTTTGAAGTTGCTAGAATCGGAATTTCCGATTCTCTCTTTGTTTTACTAGCTTCTATTTCCGCTTCTTTAACTGCAGCCAATGAATTCTCAGTCTTTTCAGCGTCTTGTAGCCACTGAGCAGCTTGTGCTAAATCTTCATCAGAAATCTTTTCTGATACAGCAACTTTTGCTGGCAAAGTTTGGCGGTCCGCAATTTTGACAATAACCTTATTGTCTTTTGCTTCAACAACGGTTACATCCTGGAAATCTCCAGCTTTAATTCCATCTTTATAAATGATTCGGGATCTAATTGTTCCGTCTGCTAACTTATAGGTATAGATTGTTCTTACTTTCTCGTCCTCAACTTTAGTTGAAATACTTTTGCCTAAAGACGCCTTGGAGAGGTTCACCTGAACAGTTTCGTTTATAAAATCTAGCGAAACCTGATCTGACGAGACAGCTTCATCAAATGTAAGTTCGGTGTAAAACGATTCATCTTTAGTGTAACTGTTTATTTTTTTAAGCTCCGCACTGAATGCTTGGCTTGAAATAAATAAACTCAAAGTTATTAACAAAAATTTCATCCTAAAATCCTTTGTACTAAAATGTAAGTTTCAATGCTGTTACTTAAGTTGCTCAACTCTTTCTTGCGGAGAGATAACGTCAGTAAGTCTCACGCCGAATTTTTCGTTCACGACAACGGCCTCGCCTCTTGCGATGAGTTTGTCGTTAACTAAAATTTCCATTGGCTCACCGGCAAGTTTGTTGAGCTCAACAACACTACCTTGACCCAAATTTAAAAGCTCAGAAACGAGCATTTTTGTCCGTCCTAGTTCCACCGTTAACTTAAGCGGAATATCCAAAATCAGGTCAATATTTCGATCAACCCCTTTTGTTGTATTCTCAGCTGGCGGAACAGCCTTAAGTGTTTCAGCCTCTGGAGCTTCCTCAACTTTTGGCGCTGTATTTTGATCTGCCATTTTTCCTCTCCTCCGAATGCACTAAAAAGCATATGCTTCTTAGTAGTTTTACTTTGTAATCTTTCTAGTTAATTTGACGGCGCGATTTCCATGACTTACTCCGTAGTAAGACTTGAACTTTTTCACACCCTCAATTTGAACATCAAATTCGCCTGTAACGTCCTGACTTAATGGAATAACATCTCCGACCTTTAAACCCATTAAGTCTTCCATTTGAATAGTTGTTTCCCCTAACTGAACTAATATTTCAGCATCTGTATCCAACAACTGTTCTTTAAGAACCGAATTCCATAAGTTTTTATCCGTTTGATCAGATTCAATTTGGAATCCACTCGCTAGTTTTTGTTTGATCGGCTCAATTGTCGCATAGGGAATAACTACCGTAATCGTTCCATTTGCATTTTCTAATTCAACATCAAAAGTAGAAGCAATGACGACGTCAGTAGGTGGTACTATACCCACGAATTGTGGATTCACCTCTGTTCTCACAAAATGACAATCAATCTTATGAACTGATGACCAAGCGTTTTCTAAATCCGTTATCGCAAGCTCAACTACTTTTCTTATAATGGAAAGTTCAATCGGGGTAAACTCCTTGCCGTCTGCTTTTGTGTAGGGACGGTCCGTACCACCAAAGAAGCTATCAACCAGTGAGTAAGCTAATTTACTTTCGATAACAAATAACGCCGAACCTCTAAGCTCGTTAAATCTTAATACCGACATAGAGGTCGGTAGCGGCAACGTATTAATAAATTCACCAAATTTTAAGAAGTCAGTTGAAGCGTGATTTAGAGTTGCAATTTTTCTGAGCGCTGAAGAAAGAGAAACTCTGAACGCTCTCATGAATTTTTCATAAATAACATCGAGCTGCGGAAATCTAGCTCTGATGATTCTATCTTGCGAAGTTAGATCGTAAACAACGACACCTTTGTCGTTTTTTGATGTAGAGCCAGATCCTCCGGCTCCCGGATTAGCAACTTCCCCTTCGGAGACTGCTGCCAACAACGCATCAACTTCACTTTGTGATAATACTTGATTCATGAATTACTCCATCAATTCATTAATTAATCAAAACCTAGTTCAGTAAAAACTCAGTAAAGAGAATGCTCTTTATCTTTCCTTTAGTAAGGAACGAGTTAAGTCTTCCTCTAATTTCTTCTCTTAAGTTGTCTTTCCCATCTTTAGTAGAAATTTGCTCGTATGTTTTGCTTGAAAGAAGAATAATAATGATATCTCTGATTTGAGGCTTTCTTCTTTCGATCTCTTCGGAGATGTCCGAATTTTTGTTTTCAATTTCTAGCTCTAAAGTTACACGAGCAATTTTGCCACCTCGACTTCCAGCTAGGTTGACAAAGAACGTCTCCATTGGAATGAAATCACCAATAAATGGATCATCCGTTGCCTCCTTGTCTTGCTCTTGCTTTTCGCCCTGAACGACATGATCAATTGTTGCGACTTGATTTTGGCTCTTCTTACCGAGGAACAACATCACCCCGACCCCAAGAACGACAACAATATTAAATATACTCAGCGCTATAAATAGCGTTGGCTTTTCTTTCGTTGTAGTCGCAGAACTGGCTTCTGGTGCCGGCGCTGCTTCTTTGGCTTTTTCTTCTGCCACGACTAGACTCCTTTGCTTAGACAAAACTCTGTCATGGTTCAAATAAAGCAACTCTAATGCCAGCTAGACCATGGTCAGGCTTTTGGATTCTAAATTTCGTATTTTTGAAATGACACGACAGATGTCAAAATCCCCTCTGGATTTTTGACTCAAAACCTTGTTAGTCGAGTTAGTTTTTTGACGAAGATTTTTGGATCTTATTTAATTAGAGTCACCAATTCTTGGTGGATAAATCCGTTACTTGCGACCACCACATCTTGATCAGGGTGGAACTTTTCTCCAAGTTGATTGGTAACTAGGCCCCCAGCCTCTTCAACAATCAGGCTACCGGCTCCCGTATCC
>JAEYZS010000161.1 GCA_023427925.1 Pseudomonadota bacterium
TGTTGGTACAATTGGGCTTCCTGTTCCGTCCACTGTGGTAAAATTGTTAGATGACGACGGGAAAGAAGTAAAACCTGGTGAGCCAGGGGAGCTTTGTGTGAAAGGCCCGCAAGTGATGCAAGGTTATTGGAACCGTCCAGATGAAACGGCAAAGGTTTTAAAAGATGGATGGTTGTATACTGGTGATGTGGCGACAATGGATGAGTCGGGTTTCTTCCGCGTTGTAGATCGTAAAAAAGATATGATTCTGGTTTCTGGATTCAACGTTTATCCAAATGAAATAGAAGATGTGGTGGCGACACACCCGGGCGTTTTGGAAGTTGCTGCTGTTGGAGTACCAGATGAGCACTCGGGAGAAGCAGTAAAGCTTTTTGTAGTAAAAAAGGATCCAAACTTAAAAGAACAAGATCTTTTGGATTTCTGTAAAGATAAGCTAACTAACTATAAAAGACCTAGAGCCATTGAATGGCGCAAAGAATTGCCGAAGACAAACGTTGGAAAGATACTTCGCAGAGAACTCAGAGGTTAAACTTAGAGCCCAGACATTTTATTTTTTATAATTGTCACAACTATGCATTTGGATGCGTAAGTGTTCCCATTAGGCTTATTCTAGGGGGAAAATGAAATTACTTTTTGTACTTTTTAGCTTTGTCTTTTTAGACAATGGTGCGATTGCTGCCCAATCCAACGTGGAAAAAAGAGACAACGTCTTTGTCTCTTTAATATCGGAATACGATCAACTCGATAATGAGGCCCAGTTTAAAATTGGTTTAAAATTTGTTATCGCAAAGGGTTGGCACATATATTGGAAGAATCCGGGTGACTCAGGAACCGCGCCAAAAATCAAATGGAATAAACCCGAGAACATTAGGATTTCGGAATTTCGTTGGCCGACTCCTAAAGTATTCGAAGTCCCACCACTAGCAAATTACGGTTACGAAAAGGAAGTTATCCTTCCTTTGGATGTGACATTTAGAGGCGATAGCTTTGAAATTGATGCAGAAGTAGAATGGTTGGTGTGTAAGGTTGAATGTATTCCGGGAACTGCAAAACTTAAATTGAGCCTTCCTGTCTCAAAAGAAAAGCTTTCAAATCAACATTCATCAGAGATTGCCAAATTCACTTCGTTGAGTCCAATATACAATTCTGACATTCAACTTACATTTGATCAGGACAATACAAACTTCTTTCTTCGCTTCTCTTCAAAAGAAATCGATTTGACGGCGTTTGATAAATTCTATTTTTTTGCAAATGATGGAACTCATGTGGCGCATGCAGAGAAACAAGTGGTCAGTTGGGAAGATGGCGACTTGTTACTCACTCTTAAGAAGGGAGAGTATCTTCAGGGATCACCCGAAAATATTTCTGGGGTTTTAGCTCTTGAGAAGAAAGGTGAGCCAAGGTTGTCTATGGATGTTTCATCAAAAGGAACTTCTAAGGCCAAGAATCTTTCGATTTGGATGACGCTCCTTTTTGCTTTTTTAGGCGGGTTAATTTTAAACCTCATGCCATGTGTTTTTCCGGTTATATCAATTAAGATTTTAGGTTTCGTTGATTCAAGCCAACAAACAAACTCTCAAATTTCTGCACACGGGTGGTCATATACGGCGGGGGTTCTGTTTTCATTTTTAATTCTAAGTGGAGCTCTTCTTATTTTGAGAGCTTTGGGTGAAAGTCTAGGGTGGGGATTCCAGCTGCAATCGCCATACTTTGTTTCATTTATGATTGTGCTGTTTTTTATGATCGGCCTAAATCTGCTTGGTGTTTTTGAAGTGGGTGAAAACCTTGCGGGAATTGGTGCAAAAGTTTCTAGAGAGAAAAGCTACAAAGGATCTTTTTTTACGGGAGTACTTGCAACTCTTGTAGCGACGCCATGTACGGCGCCGTTTATGGGTTCAGCTTTAGGAGTTGCCGTGACATTGTCGCCAACGTTAGCGCTTTCAGTATTTATGATGTTGGGTTTTGGGATGGCTTCCCCATATTTGCTTCTTTGCTATTTTCCGAGTTTAATACGAAAGCTTCCTCGTCCGGGTCCGTGGATGAAAACCTTTAAAGAGATTCTGGCATTTCCTATGCTTCTAACAGTGTTGTGGTTGTTGTGGGTTCTTTCCTTGCAAGCTCAAGCAGACATTGTGATTTATATTGTGTTGTTCTTGTTAGCCCTGTATTTTTCAATTTGGACAACTAAAAGTTTCAAAAGTAAAGTTGTTAAATTTATTTTGGTTGGGTCAGCTCTTGTATCAACGGGGTATTTTTTGCTCTACAAAATTGAATCCGCGGCTCCATCGAGCGAAAAGAGTGTGGATAAGAATTGGATACCTTATTCTGAGGAAAAACTTGCTCAACTGAGAGAAGATGGAACGCCAGTATTTATAGATTTTACGGCAGCATGGTGTATTACATGTCAGGTAAACAAAAAGGTTGTTTTGCGCACGGAAGAGATTCAGAAAGCCTTTAAAGAGGCGGGAGTTACTTTGATGGTGGCGGATTGGACTAATAAAGATCCTGTGATTACAAAGGCGCTTGCGGCATTTAATAGAAACAGCGTGCCGTTTTATGTTTTATATGGAAAAAGTAAAAATGAAAAACCTTTTATTTTACCCGAGATATTAACTAAAGAAATCGTTTTGAATAATCTTAAGAAACTTTAACAAAACTCGCATTGCTATTTAAGAATGCGAAATTTAAAATTTATCAATGGATAAATCAACAAGGAGAAAAGTATGATTAAAGTGAGTGTATTTATGCTGACACTGATGTTAGCAACTGCATCTTTTGCTGCTAAAGTTGGAGAGAAAGCTCCGGATTTTAAAGTGACGGACATGAACGGTAAAGTTCATCAGTTGGCCGATTATAAGGGCAAGTATGTTGTGCTTGAATGGATGAACGAGGGTTGCCCGTTTGTAAAGAAACACTATGAATCGAAGAACATGCAGAAGCTTCAAAAAGATTACACAGCTAAAGATGTGGTGTGGTTAACGGTGGCTTCGTCTTTAAAGGGCAAGCAGGGTCATTGGACTGCAGAGCAAGCTAAATCAAAAGCAAAGGAATGGGATATTTCATCAACAGCAGTATTGCTAGACCACGATGCAAAGATGGGTAAGGCATATGCAGCAAAGGTGACTCCACATATGTATGTCCTGAACCCCGAGGGAACAGTGATCTATAATGGAGCAATCGATAGCAACGATTCGTCAGACCCAAAGGTAATCCCAAAATCGACAAATTACGTAGACGAAGCG
>JAEYZS010000216.1 GCA_023427925.1 Pseudomonadota bacterium
GTCTTTGAGTTGACCAAAATATAAATCTTCAAGTGTAGACATGTGCTGACTCCTTGTTAGTTGTTAGTAGGAGTAATTTGAGCAATGGCTGTACCAGTCTTAACCGCGTAAAATTTGACTTAAAGAATAAACTTGGGGATTTAGACCTCGCAACACAAGAACTATTCCCCAAATTTTGTAATTTTATTACGAATTTTTAAGATACTTCGACTCAAAAATAAATGTTCCAAAAGGAAGGGCTGAAGCCAAATAAGCCAACCACTTTACTTTTCTTGGCCACTTCTCTTCGATAGCTACTAAAGTTGCGATCAGTAGATACAAAACAAACAATAGACCATGGATCATACCGATAACTTTGTTGGGAATAGGCATTTCATAAAAATATTTTAGTGGCATCGTCACAAAGAGAATCAGTAAGAAAGATATACCTTCAAGACGTGCTAAATGAATAAAAAAGCGCTTCACCCTCACTACCCCGTTATACGAAAAGTTGATCGTATAAAAGTGATAACGGAATACCTGCAAAAAATCACTTTAAATATCTGTAAACTCATTGATTACGCACAGTTTCTGCTTCATAATTTGCGTTCGGGGTTATCAATGCAATTGTGTTCTATTAGCTGGGTTAAGCTTTCTTTTCTTAAATCTTTCTTCTTTAAAAACTCGTTATGATTAAATTCTTAATTCTTGTTTTCACTTCAATTTCATTTGCCGAACCTCCACCTTACTGGGAAGTGGGCGGCGGACTAGGATACGTTAATTTCTTGCACTATCCTGCTTCGGACCAAAGCGATAATCTGTTTTTGCCATTTCCTACGTTCCAATATCGAGGTTCCATCCTAAGAGCTGACGATCAAGACGGTGCCCATATCTATCTGTTTAGAAGTGATAAATGGACCTTAGAATTTTCAGGTACGGGTTACATGGCAAGAGACTCTGACGAAAACACAGCTCGGCAGAATATGGCCGATCTTCCATTCATTGGTGCGGCCGGACCGCAGATGGTTTATAAATGGAACTCTAACTTAGAGTTTGCTTTAGGCCTTTATCAAACGATGTCTGCCACTCAAAATTTCCACAAAGTCAGATTCCCTGGGCAAATATTAGAAATTCAATTTGTTCATAAGTTTGAGAAAGAAATTTCCTCAAACATTTTCGAGGGATACACCTATTTCTCAAGGACTGGCTTTACCTCTCGATTTGCAACAAATGATTTTCATTCTGTCTATTATGATGTCCCTGCTGCGAATGCTACGCCAGAGCGGCCCCAATACGAATCAAAAGCTGGATTTCTAAGTACGGAACTCTCATACTTCCAATCGCTTAAAAAAAATAAATGGGGTTACTATTTTGGGGCCACCTATTCCAACTACGCCCTTTCTTCCAATAGAGGTAGCCCTCTCCATAAGTCCGATCATGGTATTACCTACCTGCTAGCGATCACCTACACATTATTTCAATCAGAAAAACCTGAAGTGTCACTTGAAGAAACAGGTCTCTTTAATCAGTTAAGAAGAGGACCTCTTTAAAATTTACTAAAAAATTAAAGCTTATTCCTTAATTAAAGCCTTTTGCTCTTCTAGATTCAACCATTCAGCTTCGAGCGCTTCGATTTTAAGATAGTTTTCGGCCATTTCTTTTCCTAGCTCCGAGGAACTCTCCACGCCTTCTGAAATTTTCGAATTAATCTCAGAGTTTTTTGCTTCTAGATTGTTCAGTTGAGCTTCGATTTTTTCGATATTACGCTCAATCGATCGCAGCTTTCGCTCCCGATCTCTCCTATCCATCACAGGAGTTTTGGATTTTTCAGGCTTTGCAACCGGCCTTACAGCATCCACTACGTCTTCTTCAGTTAAGAGTTTTTGCTGTAGGCTCCAAACATAATCATCGTATGTGCCGGGATACAAGTAAACTTCAGATCGGGAGACCTCGAGAATTTTATTACCGACTCTCTTGATGAACCCACGATCGTGGCTTACAACCGCAAAAGTTCCTTCGTATTTAATCAGGGCTTGAGTTAAAGCCTCCACAGTTTGGAAATCCAAGTGATTCGTAGGCTCATCAAGAAGCAAGCAAGGGACTTTTTCTAGTAAGAGTCTTCCGAGTGCGACTCTGGATTTCTCTCCACCAGAAAGCATTTCTACTTTCTTTTTTGTAGCCTCCCCAGAAAAGAGCAATGCTCCTGCCATATTTAAAATCTCTTGTCGTGTCACATCCTTATGAGCTGCCTCTTCAAGAGATTCTATAACTGTATGAGAGGGATCTAAAACTTCCACAACATGCTGATTAAAGATACCAACTTTTACTTCATAGCCTAAAGTTCGAGATCCGTCTTGAGGTTGTAATGTGCCCATTAGACCTTTAAGAAGTGTGGATTTCCCTGCTCCATTTAAGCCTACAACAGCGATATGATCGCCTCGTTGGACTTCAAGATCTATATTTTGAATGACTTTTTTGGGCCCATATCCAAAGGTCGCGCTTTCAAGTTTAATAATAGATTTTCCGACGTGCGGAGGTTCTGGAATTTTAATTGTCGCTGCCACAGGAAGATCTTTAAGTTCAATCTTCTCCATTTTTTCAAAAGCACGGAGTCTACTTTGAGCTTGTTTTGCTTTTGTAGCCTTAGCACCAAAGCGTGCTACGAACTCAAGCACTGTCTTTCTTTTTTCTGCTTGGTTCTTGGCTTGAGCTTCTAATTGCGAACGTAAAAGTTCTTTTTGCTCAAAGTAGTCGTCAATATTTCCATTGTATTTGGTGATTTCACCAGCTTCGACTTCTAGAATATGATCGGTGGTTCGACGTAAGAATTCCCGATCATGAGAAATAAGTAAAAAAGCACCTTCGTAACTTTGTAAAAATGATTCTAATAAAAGTGTCGTTTCAAGATCTAGATAGTTTGTAGGCTCATCGAGCAAAAGCAAATTTGGGTCTTGTCCTAAAAGACCTAGAAGTTTTATACGCATTCTATAACCACCGCTTAAGCTTGTGATCGGACGAGCAAACATTTCCTCAGAAACTTTTAGGTTTTTTCCTCGAGCTTTGACATCCCAAATAGGAACATTCTGACAAACTCTTTCTAAATAAGAGTTCCCCGTCTCATCGACATTCCAGTGATCGTGTTGAGAGAGATAGCCAAGCCTAAGGGATCGTGATTTAGTGAGTTCTCCAGAATCCAAATCCTCTTCACCGATAAGAATCTTAAAAAGCGTAGTTTTCCCTGCGCCATTAGGTCCAATAACTCCGACGTGCTCACCTTCGTTGATTGCAAAAGATGCGTCATCAAAGAGCCTTTGAACGCCAAAAGACTTATTACCACTATTTAACTGCAAGAGATTCTGCGCCATCCCTTAAAAGTGAATTTATTCCAACTAAAGTTCAAGTATTTTGTAGAGATTTGCTATTGAAAGAACTCGTATTGTCATGTCAAATAAATGCTGCATGGAAACACCCATTTTGTATCAAGATTCGGATATTGTTGTGATCAATAAGCCCCACGGGCTTTTGGTTCATCGTTCTAAGATGGATTTTCATGAGACTGAGTCTGCAGTGGACTATTTGCGTGAAAAACTCAATCAACAGATTTTTTCTGTTCATAGACTTGATA
>JAEYZS010000037.1 GCA_023427925.1 Pseudomonadota bacterium
TTGGTATTTATTGATTTAAGAGATAGAACGGGGCTAGTGCAATTGGTTTTAAATCCGAGTGAATCCAATATGCAAACGGCCAAAGATCTACGTGGTGAATATGTTGTTGCCGTCTCAGGAATCGTCAGAAGAAGACCTGATGGAATGGTCAATAAAAAGCTTCCGACTGGAGAAATTGAGATTTCATGTGATCGCTGCGAAATTTTAAGTGCAGCAAAGACACCTCCGTTCCAAATCGCAGATAAAAACGTTACTGAAAACTTAAGACTAAAATATCGTTACTTGGATTTAAGATCTTCCCATCTCCAACGTAATCTTATGGTTCGGCACAAAGTTAATCAAATCACTCGCAATTATTTGAGCAGCATAAACTTCTTAGAGGTTGAAACTCCGATTCTTTATAAGAGAACACCTGAAGGAGCAAGAGATTATCTCGTTCCATCGAGAGTTAGCCCTGGAAAGTTTTATGCCCTCCCTCAATCACCACAAACGTTAAAGCAGTTATTGATGATCTCTGGTTATGATCGATACTTCCAGATCGCTCGCTGCTTTAGAGACGAGGACCTAAGGGCGGAAAGACAACCTGAATTTACACAAATCGATATCGAAATGAGCTTTATTGATGTCGAGGATATTGTCCAAATGGCAGAAGGACTTTTCAGAGAAATTTGGAAAGGAGTGAAGGGACTCGACATCGGTGAAATCCCTCGCATGACCTATGCAGAAGCTATGGAAAGATTTGGGAATGATAAGCCGGATATGAGATTCGGTATGGAGCTGACAAATCTTTCTGAAACGGTTCGAGCCTGTGGGTTTAAAGTCTTCGAAGACGCCGTCGCTAGAGGTGACTCTGTCAAAGGAATCGTAGCTCCAGGTGCCGGAACTTATTCTCGTGGTCAAATTGATAAGCTCGTCAAAATGGCGCAAACTCTAGGTGCCAAAGGACTTGTGTGGGTTAAATCCGATGCGAACGGTGAATTGAACTCAAGTATTTCTAAAGTAATTGCTCCAGATCAGCTTAAGAATATTTTTGCTCAAAGTGGTGCCAAGAATGGTGACTTACTTCTTATTGTTGCCAATAGCTATGACAATACTGCAAAAGTTCTATCCCAGTTGAGATTGCATCTTGGGGAAGAACTTAATCTTATCGACAAAACTAAAGATTCATTCCTTTGGGTACTTGATTTCCCACTCTTAGAATACGACACAGACAACAAACGTTGGGCAGCAAAGCATCACCCGTTCACATCTCCTCAAGACTCGGCGATGCCAGCTCTTTTGAATGGGCTAGAAAAAGAGTACGGAACGCTGACCGCTAAAGCATATGATCTTGTTTGTAACGGATATGAACTTGGCGGTGGTAGTATTAGGATTCATAATAGTGAGCTGCAAGCTTCTATGTTTAAAGCACTCGGGTTGGGTCCAGATGAAATTAAGCAAAAATTTGGATTCTTTATCGAGGCTCTTTCATATGGAACTCCTCCACACGGCGGTATAGCATTCGGAGTGGATAGAGTTTGTATGATATTGTGTGGAACAGACTCAATCCGTGATGTGATTGCGTTTCCAAAGACCGCAAAAGCATCTGACCTTATGGCAAGCGCACCGAGCGGTGTTGATCGATCACAGTTGCTAGAGCTTGGAATCCGATTGTCACAGGCAGCTGAAGAATCTTTAAAGAAAGAAGAACTTGAAATATAAGCTATCTCGATTTGTTGATAACGAGTAAATAGCGGAGTTCAATGGGGGAGAAATGAAAAGCGCAGTCATCATCAATCCAAAAAGTGCCAGTGGTAACACGGTCAAGATGTGGAGAGATATTCAGGCTTCGATTCAACGAAGTTTGGGGACTATCGAAGTCTTGATGACAGAGTACCCTCATCACGCAACCAAAATTGCAAAAGAAATCGCAGAAGGCAAAAATATTGAGTGCCTAATTGTAATGGGTGGTGATGGAAGTATCCATGAAGTAATTAATGGGTTAATTGATGAAAGTGGAAGCGTTATTAATCCTAAGTTAAAAGTTGGAATCCTAAATTCTGGTCGCGGTTGCGATTTTATACGAACATTGGGTGTTCCGGTAATAGCAGGTGAGGCTGTCTCAAAGCTTGTCGATGGAAATACTCGTTCTGTGGACGTGGGTAGAATTAAAATTCATAGGAGCAATCAAGTCGAAAGCCATTATTTTATAAATTCGTTCTCTTATGGGTTAGGAGGAGAAGTTGCTAGAAATATTCAAAGAAACGAATCCATGCTATCACCCACAGCGACATATTTAATTGCAAGTGCCCTCGGATTTTTAAAATCAAAACCTTTTGAAATCGAATTTACAATCAATGGTGATAATTCGTTTAAAAAAGACTGCATGAATATATTTGTGATGAATGGAAGATATTCTGGAGGTGGGATGCATTGGGCACCACCGGCGAGACTAGATGACGGACTATTGGATCTTGTGGTAATTGAAAAACTTGCGAAGTTCAAATTGGCGATGATTACACCAAAAGTTTATGACGGAACTTTCTTGGATGTAAAAGAAGTTAAGCACAACCAGATTTCTTGTGTGAGAATTAAGTCACCAAAAGAAATGTATCTCGAGATGGACGGCGAAGTGACTCAGGCCAAAGAGCTGGAAATCTCAGTAATACCTAAAGCCATCCAGTTTATTTGTTAAGCTTTTAAAATCTTTAAGCGTACAAATCTAAATGTTCAGGAGTTGTCTCAAAGGACTCTTCGTTGACAACGTCCGTAAGATCGCCTGTGGAAAGATCTAAAACCTTTTCAACAGTTGGCCCCGTACGTTCGGAGTTACCTCTAAAGCTCAATGTGATTTTATCTACAATTCCTGATTGGCGAAGAGTTTCTGGAGAATGTACTCTCTCGGTGAGTGCAGGATTCATCCTTTGGTCTTCTTCTTTGATTTTTTCGAAAGTCTTAGTGGCTTGGCTGACAGGTTGACCATAGGAAGGAGCTCCTGCTCTTACCGGTCTTTCCTTGCTCATATCCACTTTCGACTTTGACGAACTTATGATACTGCTGATTTTATCCATACCTGCACCTCCATGTGCGTGTTGCTTCTGTACTCGGAGAGGACTTCCTCAGCCGAGGCTCGCAATTTACCTTCATCAAATGTATCGGAATGAGACAAAAAATTATTTAAGCTTTTCTAATAAAAACCCAAAACTTTCCAAGCCGGAGATCTTATGGATGTCCTTTATCGACCTTTGTCCATGTTTATCCCGCTCGATCGTCACTATAAAATGGAGGCTGAAATAAATAAGTCTTCTTATAGCATCTAAACTCCACTGAGGTGCGCCCAGTTGAATAAGCATTTCTAATCTAATAAGTGCCTCATGCGCGGATACGGCATGCAAAGTTCCTATGCTGCCCTCATGACCAGTCGAAAGAGCCAAGAGTAAATCTTTTGCTTCTGGTCCACGAACCTCACCTAATATAAGTCTATCTGGCCTCATTCTTAAGGCCTCGCGAATAAGCATAGTCAGATCAATGGGATTAAGTAATCCATGCGAATCTTTTCGTGTAAGTAGTTTTGTACTTAGAGAATTTGGAGTGATCAGTTCTGAAGTGTCTTCAATCAAAATGGTGCGCTGGTGATTTTCGATCAATTTTAGGCAACAGTTAAGGAAAGTGGTTTTACCTGATCCGGTGGCGCCAATAACTAAAAAATTTTTCCTTTCTGTAATAATGGTCTTAATGAGTTCATATTGACTTTCCGAAATGGAACCCTTTTGTTTTAGCTCTTTCATTGTCCATTCGGCTTTACGGTGCTTCCGTATCGACAGACAGTAGTCGTCTCCCGAAATGGTTGGTGAAACAATATGATACCGTAAGTTGTTTTTGGTGATACACAAGAAGGGTTGGTCGAAAGTAATTTGAGCTCGAAGTTCTTTGCAGAGTCTGTGGACATAATTGTGAAAGGTCGTTGGATTTAAAAAAGCGTCTTCTGACTTATGAAATTTACCGTCCTTTTCGTACCAGATATCTTGCCAAGAGTTCACGATGATTTCCGTAACATTGATGTCATTTAGCAGCGAGTCCAGTGGACCTGAGCCAAAGAATTCAAGGCTAAGGCGATCTTGGTAATTCGTGTGTAAGGATATTTCCTGTTTCAGCATTTTTTCTAAACGATCATTGCCACTTTCCTTAGAAACAATATCGATCGAAGGGGATATTCTCATCTTGTCACAAATGTCTTTAACGATTAGCTGGAGGTGGTCGCTCATACAAGTAGCCTCTAGTTATTTAAAACTTGTGGAGTAACAAATACCACAAGATCTGTGCGATCTTGGCGATAGTCCTCACTCGAAAAAAGTAGCCCCAAGACCGGAAGATTTTTCAGTAAAGTCAGTCCTTGGGTAGATTTCCCAATGTGCTCTTTGATCAGACCAGAAATAGCGATAGTTTGTGATCGCTCAAGATCCAAGTGGCTCTGAACGCGATTGACAAGAAGACCGGGTACTCCATCAATGGTTTGTGCTTGATCCAACATAGATATTTCAGCATCTAGAGCGATACTCATTTTTCCTGAGCGATCGGCCAGAGGCTTAAATGTAAGTAAAATTCCATGCTTCTTCCACTGTATCTCGTTGGTTTGGAAATTCATAATCTTAATCGGAAATTCTCCGCCCGCTAAGAATTTTGCTTCCTTACCGCTCCGACAGCTCAAGTGTGGTGAGGCAATGATTTTAGCGCTTCCATCCTGCTCTAGAGCATTCAGAGCAACATCAAAAGGGTTCCCGCTAACTTTAAATCCATTACTAGGGAGAACTTGCGCAGTGTAAGATTGAGGGAGATCTATTCCTAATTTTCGAAATGAATTTTTCTTAAGTTCAACCATTCGGACCTTGAGATCCACCATTGGCTCAAGCTGAAGCGCATTTTTATCTTCGACAATCTTAAATCCCATAGGCTCTAATAACTCTCGATACTTTTGCTTTTGGCCTTCCTGCAAATTTGAAATTATAGTCAGAAGCGTAGGCGTGGCTGAAAGGGATGGCAAGGGAAGAGATGATGATCGAATAAAATCGCTAGCTTCATCAAGTATACTCTTTTGAAATTCATCCGATGCTTTAGCCTTCAGTACCCATCGCAGATTTTTCTCTTTTGAAAGCTCAGTGATCTTCTGCCAATCATTGAATCTTAATAGCTCGCCGACAACATAAGTTTGATTATTTAGAATTTCGACTTTTAATCCTCTCATCGAGTTTACAAGAGATAAGATCTCATGGTAAGAATTAATATCTTGTTCATCTAAAACAAATACTCGGTACTTTTTGGCTTGATTGGTGAGAGTAACTTCCCCTTTAGAAACTCCTGTTGCATAAATGCGCCCACTTTGCTCACGGAGCTTAAGGATTTTTCCATTAGAAACATGGACGACACTGTGAGGCTTAAAAGGCAGAATTTCCGTTTTTCCAATTGGAATTAGAAAAGTTTCGGAGCTCCACAAACTTTGACTTATCGATAATATAGCTATTAGTAAAACATTTTTCATGGTTTAAAGATATGCAAATAAAATGATCAACTCATAGCCAATTGAGCAACTGATAAAGTGGTCAGTGACCGGATTTCTTCGGATTTTGTTCGATTCTCGGATTTAAAATTAGAGCGAGAAAGAAACGGAGATTTGCTTTTTGGCGCTTGTAATATTTAGGGTAGAGCCAAGGCGCTTAAGCTGAGACTGAGAAATGCTTAATCCTAATCCAAGCCCTTTTGAGTGGTTCATTATATTTTCATTCAGGGCAAAAGGCTTTAGAATTTTATCAATTGTATCTTTTGATATTTCTTTGCCATGGTTTGTAATTTCAAAGTGGACCTTGTCGCCATCGTAGGTCGTTTTGATTTCGATGGGATGTGAAGCATCTCCATGTTGGATAGCATTTTTTATAATCCGAATTAAAACATTCTGTAAAATTGTAGAGTCAGTTTCGAAAGTTTCCTCGCAAAAATCAGTTTCGAATTGAATTTGCTTTTCATCTATAATTGATGACAATTGCTTTAGAACACTTTCAATAGTTTTTTTATCTTGAACTTTATTCTTTTGTAATTTTGTTTGCTCAAGCTCACTTGAAACAAGCTCTAACGAATCAATTATAATTTCGTAAAGCCTATCCGTGCTTTTCTTAATTCTATTTAAGTATTTGTTTTGATCCTCATCGAGACTCGTTTGCTCTAGGAGTTCCATAAAGCTCATCATACTTGTGAGGGGTGTTTTTAGTTCATGATTGATTAAAATCATAAATTGGCTCTTTGCCTGATCCAGGGTCTTTAACTCTTTAAGAGCTTCTTCGAGATGTTTATTCTTGAGTTTAAGTTCGCTTTCGAGTTCGAACTTTTCGACAGCTTGATCAACTGTGATTTGTAAATCGCGCGTGTCCCAAGGTTTTGTAATGTATCTATAAACCTGGCCTGAGTTTATTGCCGCAATAACGGAATCTAAATCTGTATATCCGGTAAGAAGAATTCGAATTGAATGCGGATGAGATTTCATAGATTTTTCTAGGAATTCAACTCCAGTCATCTCTGGCATTCTCTGATCACTAATGATCACGGAAACGTCTTTTTGTTCTTTTAAAATATCTAGAGCCTCAGGACCGGAGTTACACTTTATGATGTTGTATTTCTTGCGAAAAACTCTTTCTAGTGCATCTAGGTTGTCGGTTTCATCATCGATGAACATCAAGGTGTGCTTCATAGAAATACCTTCGGGTATTTTACAAAGAGACTGAAGTCTCTGAAGACTTTCGGAAATTAGCCTTTGGTTTAGAGGAGAGTTTATTATGTTTGAAAGCGCAAGCTGACTCTCTTTAGGTCTGGATACGCGAGATCAGAATCGATTCTAATTACGACGGTAGTAAATTGAATGTATTATTGAATGTGACGTTTTGAGACACGCAGCTATACAATGGTCTGGTTTCGGTTGCGATGCTTCAGAAGTCCTCAAAATAAGACGAAAAGGCTTTTGTAGAAGTGTATGTCTCAAACAGGAGAAGTCATGAGACTTTTTAAAATTTTAGGAAGTGCAGCGATATTTTCAATAGCATTGCTTTCGCATCAAAAAGCAAGTGCTCAATTTTCTGCGTATGCGAATGCCGGTGTTG
>JAEYZS010000103.1 GCA_023427925.1 Pseudomonadota bacterium
CTGTACCTACAGCGTAGGGAGTTGTTTGAGAATGATCCATCAATGGGAATCGATTAAAAAAGAATGTATGCTTCTGACCATTTGCATTTTGAATAATTTCACGATTTTTTGTCCTTTTGACTTTCAAGAACACTTCAAGATCCGCATCTCTAAACTGAACGGCAAGTTGGTCGTTAAACAATTCTCGGTCTGTTTTACCAATAATTTTTGAATCTTCCAAACCAAAGAATTCTTTAAAGGCGCGGTTTACAAGTAGATAGCGACCAAGGGTGTCTTTTACAAAGATAATGGACTGCGCTCCGTCTAGTATTGATCTTAAGCGGTGTTCGCTATCTTTCAGTCGTTCCTGTGCTTTTAAACGATCAGTGTTATCGAGAAAGATCAAAATCGCGCCTATAATTCTTTTATTCTCATCATAAGAAGGCAATATACGAAGTTGAAAATTGGCGTTTGCAACTTCAATAATAGCCTCAGAGCTTTGACCACGTTTAATAGCAGCTTCTATACGGTCTTTAAAGTCTTTAAGTATATAACGTGATGATACTTTAGAAATATCCCGTCCTATATCGTAGCTTGAAATATTTAAAACATTAGGAGCTGTATCATTAAAATTTGTAATTCTCATTTTGTCATCTAAGACGACTAGTGGTGAACCAATACTGTTTTGGATGTTTTCTAAATTAGTATTAAGAAGTTTGAGCTCAACGGACTTTTGGTTGAGCTCCTCGTTGAGAGTCGTAAGCTCCTCGTTCGTACTTTGCAGTTCTTCGTTGGTCGTTTCCAGTTCCTCGCTAGAGGCTTGAAGTTCCTCATTCGTACTTTGAAGCTCTTCGTTTACCGACTGTAGTTCCTCGTTTGAAACTCCAAGTTCTTCTACGACGGATTGTAATTGTTCCTTTGTGATTGAAAGTTCGGTCTCTAGTTCTTTGACACGCTCCTTTTTGGATTCAGTCGTTAAACCAAACGTAGACGGGGTATCTATTTTTGGAATAAATGTCAAAACGAACAGCTCCCTTTGGTTTTTATCAGTTCCCTCGTCATAGAGGGTGCGGATTATCATATTAAAGGCAAAATCTTTTCCTCCTTTTTTGATTCGATAAATGCGGCTTGTCTGGGTGGACTTCTTGGCCTTTTTGATCAAGATCGGAATCTCTAAACCAATTCCTTTAGGAAGGAGGTTTGGTAGCTTTAGATTAGCAAATCCTGTTTTAAGATTTAAATAATCAGATACATCCCCAATGATCTGAATCAAGTTAGAATCCTCGTCAATAATGATCGCTGAAGCATTAAGTGTCTTTAGTGCCGCTATAGAGCCAAGCTCTGTAAGTGAAGGCTGCGCTTCAATGGATCTCTTTGGTGAAAGGGTCGGTAATCCAAAACTATAATTAGACCTTGTCATCTTATCAAAGGCTAAAGGTTGAGATGCAATATTGATCTTGCTATAGATTTTATTCTTTTTATCGACTACGTGGAAAACAGCATTGTGGGCTCCTATCGACTCTGATTTTCCAAGGACCAATATCCCGCTTGGATTTAAAGCATAGTGGAATATATCGATAACTTTCTTTTGTAGATCGGGATTAAAGTAAATTAAAACATTTCGGCAACTCACTAGATCTACTTTTACAAACGGTGGATTTTGGATTAAATTTTGTCGAGCAAATACAATTTGATCCCTTATTCGCTTAACAACTTCATAGTCTGCGCCCTTTTTATTAAAATACTTTTTTAACAATACAGAAGGAACTTGCTCGACTTCAAGCCTGGTATAAACAGCGTTTCGAGCTTCCATAATGGCGTCTTGGTCCAAATCACTAGCAAATATTTTGACATTGATGTTTTTTTCCATGGACGAAGTTATCTGATCAATTAGCATTGCGTAGGAATATGCTTCTTCACCTGTAGCACAACCTGCAATCCATATTCGCAGCTCTTCTCCAGACTTCTTCTTTCGAAGGATAGATTGAAGTTGTTTGTCGACGGACTCAAAAACTTCAGAATCTCTAAAAAACGAAGTCACACTTACTAATAGGTCTTGAGAGAGCTGTTTGACCTCTCCAGGTGTGCTTTCTAGAATTTCCATATAGTCTGGGATGCTCTTAATGCCAATTATTCCCATACGTTTTGCGATTCGGCGTTGAATAGTGGACATCTTGTACTGCTTAAAATCAGCACCGTCTTCCTTTTTGATAATGCTAAGTATTGGCTGAATATCATCTGGATTAAGCGGTGGGTAAGAGAGGTGTAAAGAGTGGTTATAGAGAATCTGTGCAAGATCTTGTGCCATAATCTTGGGATCAAGAATGTAGTCGGTATCTCCAGTTTGAATAGCCGAGTGAGGCATCCCATCATATTTTGCAGAAATATCATCCTGAGCAATTGTCACGCCGCCGGCTTCTTTAATCGCAGTAATTCCGTGCGAACCATCTGAGCCTGTTCCAGAGAGTATTATGCCGACAGACCGACTACCATAGGCACTGGCAAGTGATTCAAAAAGTCCATCGACCGAAGGCTTTGGCCTGGGTTCATTCCCAGCAGTTGTGAGATAGATATGATCTTTTATCACATCGACATCATTATTTGGGGGTATAATATAGATCATCCCAGTTTGAATACGTTCTTTATGTTTTGCTCCAACGACCGGAAGTATTGAGTGTCGATTTAAAAGCTCCACCATCATGCTTTTTGAATGAGGAGCTAAGTGCTGAGCAATGACGAAGGCTCCCGGGAAATCTTTTGGAAGATTTGAGACAAAGGTTGTCAGTGCCTCAAGTCCACCTGCAGAAGACCCAATACCTACAACCCAGGTTTCAGCTATAGGCTTAATAGCCGATTTCTTTGTGACTTTTCTTTTTTTCTTACGGACCACGAAACACCATCCAAAACTACAATATAGAAGGCCAATCTTGTTGATTTGCCATTACACCATTATAAAAGGTGCTCCTAAAAAATAAAACCGTTATGATTTGTAAAAATATTCACAAATTGTTAAAAAAGTTATATCAGATTGACAGTTTCAGAGAGTAAGGAAAGGGAAGAGTAGAGATGGGTTTGCGTGAAGTTTTAAAGGAACAAACTCAAGTTTCACATCGTCAAATCGAAGACAATCCTCTTCTTAAGATGATTTTCTCTACTGATCTCAAAAAACAAACCTACATCGAAATTCTTTCGGGCTTCTACGGGTTTATTCGGTCCCTTGAAGAGGTTATTCGAAGACTCAATCCAGAATTTGAAGGCTATCTCCAGAAGGCAGATTGGCTTATGTCGGATTTAAAATCCTTAGGGCACTCACTTCAAGTCGAAGAGTCGAATTATTCTCAATCAGTAAAGACGTCTGCACAGGCTCTTGGAGCTTTATATGTTTTAGAAGGTTCTATGCTAGGTGGGCAAATGATTATTCGTCACCTCAAGAAATTTGATTTTATAACGCCCCAATCAAGCCACTATTACACTGGGTATGGAGATTCGACTGGAGAAAATTGGAAATCCTTTTTGGCCCTTTTAAATGAGCATGAACAAAATTATCCTCATCAGAATGAAGTCGTGGTCACCTCTGCGATTGAAACCTTTAAAGCTTTAGACAATTGGTTTTTAAAGCTTTATCAAAGAGATTCAAACATCACTTGAGCAGCAAGTTTTGAAGTTTTATTGTCTTGATCATGTGCGGGACTAACTTCATAGATACCGACCAGTCTTACATCCAATCTCTCATTTAAAATCTTATAAACTTTAAAAAAGTTCTCAGGGTCAAAACCCGTTGCAAACGATTGACTGCATCCTGGTGCATACGCATTTGAAAATGCGTCAATATCAAGGCTGATAAAGCAGGCGCGTTTTTTAAGTAAAAACGGCTCTAGGAATTCTAGAATTTTTGTTGCCTGTGACCTACCAGAATACATTATTTCATCGAATGTTAAAATATGAGCATTCTTGCTTTCAGCCCATTTTAAATGGTGACGACTGTTGCACTGTGACTGTATTCCAATTTCCAGAAAATCAAAATCGCGGTAATCCGTAAGCAACCTAAAAAACGGAGTCCCACTTGTGATTTTGTCATTTAGAGGGCGTACATCTAAGTGAGCATCAAAGTTAATTACAAGTGGTTTTTGATCTTTAAACACTTCTAAAAATGCCGCACCATCCGGGTAACCATAATCATGTCCGCCTCCCAAGGTAATTATTTTTCTGGTCTTGTCCAAAATATTCTTGAGAGACTCCTTTGCATTTTGATGGCGATCAATTAATGATCCTTCAATACTAAAATCGCCAAGGTCAAAAAGCTTTGGGTCTTGGTCTCTTAGAAGGTGAGGAGTCATCTTATAGAAATACTCTCGAATTTTTTTTGGTGCCTCTCTTGCACCAACTCGCCCAAAATTATTGTTGATCCCTTCATCATCAGGATATCCCAATATAACTATGGAGTTATTGAGATCTGAATCCTTAGTTAAAGGCTTAGTCAAATCACCAAGCCTTGGATCTTGGGGGTTATTATAAGAGAAAAACTTTGTAATGGGATTAAAGTACTTATTCATGTTCCACCAACATCTTGTTTAAAGATTTAAGGTTTGTCATAAGTCTTTTTTGAAGATCAGGCCCAACTTTTTTGAAATGTTTTAAATTTCTTGCAGTTTCCGCTAAAAGTTTTCTTCCATTATCAGCATCATCTAGATGAATCACTTCTGGAGCAGGCCCCTTAGGTCCCATGTTGTGATAGTTTTTTAGAGGAACAGCTAGTCCCATGGTCCTATAACCAAACTGAGATAGAGCAGTCGCTTCGCACGATCCTCCGTCCATGATCTTTTTTTGGAACTTAAAGTTTTTATCTTTTTTCTTAAGTTCTTGTGCTTGTCTTTGCATAAAGAGACTGAAATTCGAATCAAAAGGGTAGAGGCATCACCGAGTCTAATCACAGGGCCTTCACCTAAAAGTGCTCCTGGAAGAGTTCTAGAAGCTTCTAACGATACAACCATTGTGTTGAGCGGGACGACTTTAGATTTGATCATATGGAGGCAACCCACAAAGCCCACTTCCTCAGCCCTTGTAAAGACCGCAACTGCAGGGGACTTATCCTTTCTCGTATCGATAAGAGCGCCAAGAGCCATCACACAACCTGCAAGATCGTCAGCACATTTCGTATGGACAAATCCTCCGCGGTTTTTAAAGCCATCAAAATTAAAGGCTCCAAAGTACTTCTGGGATTTTACGGATTTGTCTGAAAGTTCTTTTGTGGTTTCAATTTCAAAAGGAATTCCTTCTCGGTGATTGCCGACTACAAAATTTCTAATCGTGCCTCTTAAGTACTGAGAAGAGCTTTCATAAGAAAAAATTCTGACCGTAGCACCTTCCATCGTATCAAAGGGAGCTACACCATACCAGGTGGCTTTATATTTAAAAGGAGTAAGCTTTTCAGTAATTATGAACCCGGGGTGATCCGTATGTGCGAAAAATGCAACATGGGTTTTGCTTTTAAGCTTTTTTGCACTTGAAACTCCTGCGATGATTTGCCCAACGGAGTCTGTAAAAAATGGAATCTTTTTTTCAGTTAGAATTTGTTTGATCTCATCAAGCACAAATTTCTCTTTAAAGGGGGCTGTGGGTTGATTAAAAAGTCTCTCAGTCAAGGTTTGCGTATTCATAAATTTTCCTATACCTTATTGAATATGGCACACGTACAATACTCTAGCGTAATACCAGTCTCAAAGGATGATTTGTTTGATTTTCTATCAGACTATCGCAAACGTCCACGTATTATGCCTCCCGACGTACAATTAGAGCTCACTTCGGTACCCTTAGAGCTTAAAAAAGGGACAAGTTATGACTTTAAGATCACGCGCTTTGGCTTAAGCTACGCTTTTACTGTCCACATTGATGAGTGTGAGCGTGGAACAAAGATTGTCGAAAAGACTCAAAGTGCATTTTTTGAGGAATGGACCAACACCATTCTTTTTGAAGCCCACGGCGAAAACTCAACCCTTTTAACCAGCATCATGGACTACAAACTACCTTACGGGATTTTAGGGACATTGGCTGACGATCTCTTTGTTAAAGGAGATCTGCTTAGGATCATCACGTTTTCACATAATAAGCTTAAAAGCTTCTTTGATTAGCCCAACTAACATTCAACCACAAACGGCTGCAATTCTTCCATTGTACTTAGAAGCTCTTTTGAAGGATGGATATTCGACCGCTCTTTATTTGCCTTAAGAAAGACTTACTTTAAACCTTTGGGCCAGCAGTTATCGTAGGTATCTTTAAGTTTCTTGGAACTGCTTGCTCGTTGGCAAATTGGGTCCATTTTTTCTTTAGATATTTTCTCAACATGTAAGAGTCTAAAGAAGGTAGAGGAATGCAGTTCATGAAATGTGAATAATTCTTCGTGAGCCATAGAAAGTTCTATGCAATTGAAGTTTCCATGATCTTTTTCTCTCATCAAAGCTCCGACAGTGTCAGCAAAATCTTCTCCGACGTGATTTGACGATCCGTGTTTATCTGCTAGACAGCTTGCTACTTTACTATAAATTTCTTGGGACTCATTTGAAAGAGTTTTGGCTTTTAATTCATGTTCTAAAAGATGCCCCATCTCATGACCTAGAATACCTTGAGCGTCTTTAGAGTTTTTAATTGATGTACCGCTGATATTGATTAAACCTAAAACAGGTTTTGCGTGATCGGTGGCTGTCGTCACACAAAGATCTTCAAATGAATCAAATATTTCACTGAGATGATAGTCAAAGAGTTCTTCTTCACTCTCCGGGATATTTATCGCAGAGATTGTATCAGAAAAGTAATCTCGTTTTTGGTCTAATGAGAGTCGCTTAATTTTATTAAGCTCTAATTGAGTAACATCAGTCTCATTATCTAAACTCGTATAAAGTATTTCTTTAGAGGTCGAAGGAGTCTGGAATTCAAATCTCCATGTGTCGAGCTTAGCTTCGAGTTTAGCTTTGCTTACCCCTGATAAGCGAGAAATCACATTACTTTTAAAACTTTTTTTAGCATTTTTGAGAAGGTCAGGTAATCTTTTTAAATCTTCATCCGTGGCCATTTGTAGAGTTTCTGCTAGTATGTTATTCACACAATAAGTGCTAATCTGACTAACGAGTTCTTCCCCATTTTCTTTTAAGCTTGCGATTAAGCGCATAAGATTCTCTTTAATGAGTGGAGACGTTGAGAAGCTTTTAAGTTCGTCTAAATTTATAGAAGAAATTGCATTTTCTGTTTCAGAATGAGCAAAAAATTTTGCCGTTAAATTCAGATGGAATCGGTGCTCCAGAATCATCTTTAATTCATGTGATGAAACACTCTTTCCCTCTTTTACACGTTTATATAGCGCTGTTTCATCAAATTTTGGAAGTGTGTCTGTTAGAGCCTTAGCATTTTCCAAAATCGGAAGAGCTAACATCCTTTCTTCCTCTTGAGCAATCTCTTTGATTTCTCTTTTTATAGCTTCATCAATGCTAAGTCCTGAATATTTTTGATTGAAATATTCTTCTGGATTACTTAACAACTTTGCCATCTCAGAACTAGTAGCGATTGTGCGGAAGAGATTTGATATCTGATTTGAAATGGCCTGTATTGAAGCTGGGAATTTTGCTCTCGCTTTTTCATCAGCAGAAAGAAGTGGTATGGCCGCTATAAGTCTAAAAAGCTCTTCATTGGAAGTAAATTGATCACTATTTAAAATTTCAAGTCGGCTTTCATTCTCATGAAGTGCGACTTCCAAATCTGCAGAAAAAAGCTTTTTAAACATTTGCTCCATTTCTGTTCTTGAACCTAAAAGCTTCTGTAGGTTTGGATCTGCCATCGGAAACCCACCTCCACCCCCAAAATACATATTTGTTGTTTGACTGTTAGAGCAGATGTTTCTAATACAAGCTGAAACCAATTGTTCTTCGTTGCACTTTTCGCAGAGAGGATCATTTACTTCTATTGACATTGATTTTGCATAATCTTGAAAGACTTGAAAAGTTTGAAGCGTTTGAGATTCGTCGGACAAAGCGAATTGAGACAGTAAAACAAGATAAATTATTTTGAGCATTTTGTTCTCTCATGAACATCAAAAGCTTGGATCTGTGCGGGCATTCTTCTTAAAAAAGTACCGGCCTTTGAATATGGGTTTATCTTAGAACTTTTTTTATTTTCTTTTAAAATCAGTGAATCTTTTTTTTGAAATTTTACTAAACTAGAAAGGTCTTTTTTATTTACTCTATATAAAGACCAAAAAATATCAAACTGAGCTTTATTGCACTTTTTAATTAAATATTCTTTCTTTTGATTTTTATTTTGGTATACGATTTTTTTTGAATCTTGCTTGATTGAGTAAGAGAGATCTTTATACGAAACTTCTATATTCTTTGCTGAAGCAATATTCGAAAAAAGAGTCGCGAAGCAGACTAATATTATCAATTTCATCATAGATTAAATTATAGCTGTTTATTCAGACAAAAAAGAATAAAAAAAAGCCTGGTTTCTACTCTAAAAGTTCGAGATAAAACCAGGCTTTTTAAACCATTTAGGGAAAACCACCACTGACTCTTACGCTACAGTGATACTTACAAATACTATTTTAGCAGGTGTATTTTCACAGTCAAAGAAGGTTTCAAACTTTTAAAGAACTAGACCATGATGAAAAATTAATCAATTTTTTTGAGTGCCCAAGTCGCCACATCTTTAAGCTTTTCGTCGGTGCTTAAATTTAATATATCTTGTTTCAATTCTGTAATTTTGAAATGAGCTGCAATTAAAATGGCGTTTCTTTTGTGTGCCCAAGGCTTTGCTCGATTCATAGGCGTATTCTTAAAAAAGTCCTTTAACTCCTCAGCCGAAGATTGGAGGATTTTGCGCGTCTCTTTAACAAGTGCAGCGCGTTCTTTTATGGGGTCCAGTTCCAAATTTTCATTTAGGTTTCTTTTATAAATTTTTTGATTCCAGGGACAAACGGTTTGACAGAGGTCGCACCCATAATACCAA